>JAAYSF010000016.1 GCA_012523975.1 Veillonellaceae bacterium | reverse complement strand
TGATAAAATATGAAAAAGCTATTTGTCAAAAGGCAAATAGCTTTTCGTATTTTAAAGTAAACTGCTTCAGTAACATCTCTACATAAATCAGCATAAATTAACATAAAGAGGCCTTTGCTTGCTTTAGAACTATTCGTCAGGTTTTGGCGGCAACCGGAGCCGTAGGCTTTGGCACTTATGGTCAGATTGCTTCGGTAGGGGGAATACGCATTGGTCAAGGAGTTTCTCTTCGGATGACGATTGGCGGGAGACCGTTTCCGCCAGCCTCAATTGGTTTGCCTGCCTCCCCGAGAGATAGAATAGCTTTATATCCGTATCCTATTGTATTGCCATAGATTGTTTATTGCTGACTATGTTATAGGTGAACCTTGTCTTAAGGATATATTTGGATTTTGTTATACAATAGCTTATATAGTATAATAAATGAAAACTTTTTAAGTCACTTTTTCTCTTGTTTAATCCCTTATGTAATTTTGATTTGGCAATTATTTATTTTTTTGAGCTAAAACATAAGGGAGGATTTTAATGAGTGTTAAAAACATTCAAGGTCGAGTGCTTATAATAATGGCAATAATAATTGCTGTTATGGGCTATTCATCAGTTCAGAGTGTAAAAAGCCTGAAACAAGTGAATAACAAACCACCGCAGTATGAGATGGCTGTCACTGACCTATCCAAAGAAAACGAAAACTTAAATACAACCGTTAAGGAATCCGATACTGGATCAGAGAGACAAAGAGAGAATTACCCCGTAAGCCGCGGAGGAAGAAGCGTCCGGAGTGTTATCAAAGACGCCCAAGTGACTTGGTATAACGACCAAGGTACAACAGCCAGCGGCGCCTACACTAAACCCGGCCGAACTGTCGCGGTCGACCCTGCCGTTGTTCCTTTGGGAACATGGATTGATATTGTTATGCCAGATGGGACCATCCATCGCCGGCGGGCAGAGGACACCGGAAGCGCTGTAAAAGGGAAAGTCTTTGATATTTATGTCGATGCTTCCTCAAGCGAGCTTCGCCAGAGGGGCAGAACACATGGAGTTACAGTGTTCATCTTAGGAAACCAAATAGACGAAGAGTAGAAAATAAGACATCGGTGGGTGTCTTATTTTCTTGTCGCAGTCCGTAGCTTGACAACCTTGAATTTAGAGAATTGGTATGATATAATATTCACAAATTAAGTATTGGAGTTGAAAAGATGAAGTAAATCTTTCTTGCTGATTAATAAGGCATAATAAAGCGATGGCAGCGCTAAGCCGCCTTGATTTGTTGTGCTTATGCAAGAAAGTTACTATTCTTTTTACTCAGCGAATATATCCTCGTCATGCCCGTACTACTGGGCTTGGCTTTGCTGTATTATGAGCTGCAAGAAGTAACTTTCTTGCAGCCTTATATTTTAATACAGGAGGATAACTATGTCTTTAATAAACGTTACAAATCTGACCTTCGGCTATGATGGCAGTTATGATAATATTTTTGAAAACGTAAGCTTTCAGATAGATACAGATTGGAAATTAGGTTTTACCGGCCGCAATGGAAGGGGTAAAACTACATTTCTTAACTTATTACTAGGCAAATACGAATACAGCGGTACTATTTCAGCAAAAGTAAACTTTGAGTATTTTCCGTTCGAAGTAAAAAATACCGACGACAGTACTCTGGATGTAATTGAAACAATCTATCCGGATTACCAGCAGTGGCAGGTTATGCGGGAGCTTTCCTTAATGCAGGTTTCCGAGGACGTTTTATATAGGCCTTTTGCTACGCTGTCGAACGGAGAGCAAACCAAGGTACTGCTTGCAGCCTTGTTCTTGAAAGAAAATAGTTTCTTGCTGATTGATGAACCGACCAACCACCTTGATATCAAGGCAAGAAAAATTGTCAGCGACTATCTAAACTCAAAGCATGGCTTCATTTTGGTGTCGCACGATAGGGCATTTCTTGATAACTGTGTTGACCATATCCTTTCGATTAACAAAACCAATATCGAAATTCAAAAAGGGAATTTTTCGTCTTGGTGGGAAAACAAAAAAAGGCAAGACAACTTTGAGCTTGCCGAAAACGAAAAACTTCAAAAAGATATTTCTCGCTTGACAGCAGCCGCAAGGCGAACTTCTGATTGGTCAGATAAAGTTGAAAAAACAAAGGTGGGGACAAGGAATTCAGGTGTAAAGCCGGATAAAGGCTATATTGGTCATAAGTCCGCAAAGATGATGAAACGTTCTAAGACAATTGAGGCAAGACAGAAATCGGCTATTGATGAAAAGTCAAAGCTTCTCAAAAATATTGAGAGCTCTGAAAGCTTGAAAATGTCTACGGTTAATTTCCATGCCAACCGTTTTGTAGAGCTTGACGATGTATCTATATTTTATGGAGAAAAGTTAGCCTGTGCGGACGTAAGCTTGACCATTGAGCAGGGTGACAGAATAGCGCTTTACGGTAAGAACGGCTCAGGAAAGTCAAGTCTTCTTAAGCTGATCTGCGGCGAAAACATCACTTATACAGGAACTCTCCGTAAAGCAAGTCAGCTAAAGATATCCTATGTTTCGCAAGATACCTCACATCTCCGGGGCAACTTAACGGATTACGCCAGAGAAAACAATATCGATGAAAGTATTTTTAAAGCTAATTTAAGAAAACTTGATTTTTCAAGAGTACAGTTTGAAAAAGATATGGCTGATTTTAGCGGCGGACAGAAGAAAAAAGTACTAATTGCCAAGAGCCTTTGCGAGAAAGCCAGCTTGTATGTCTGGGATGAACCGCTTAATTTCATAGACGTTATCTCACGAATGCAAATCGAAGAACTACTGCTCGAATATGCTCCAACTATTATCTTCGTAGAACATGACATTGAATTCTGCCGCAATGTTGCAACCAAAATAGTCGAACTATCATAATAAAAACCCGCGAATTTCGCGGGCTTTTTATCGTCAATGGGCTGATTGGCACCCTATATCCAGTTTGGTAGAGTGCCTTGTTGTATTTTGGTGACCCAAACAGGGTCATTTCTTTTTTGTAAACAGAATCGCATGACTCCAGATAATATCATATAGAGGAGAAGCAACCTTGGTCGTCTGATTGACATAGGCTCTGAAGGCTATAAAAATATTCTGATTGTTGTCAACTCCGAATGCCGACCCGTGAGGGTTGCCTGTGCTGTAAGGTATAATCACTTCAGTGCCTTCCTCGCTATCCCTTGCCATTTTTACAACATAATAATACTTTAAATTTTTATAGCGTTTAGGGAAATATTCATCAGCAGGATATTGCAGTTCATTTGTTATACGGGCTGCCACAACTCCATTCATAAGCTCTTCACCGTAAAGGCTGTTAGCTAAATACGTTGCAAATCCAGTTTGTGTGTGGTTTATGCCATATAGTATAACAAAATCATCGTCAGTAGCTAATTTAAAACTTTCTGTTCTATAATAAATTGTATCCTTGTCATCTATAAAAGCATCTCTATCCTGCATTATACTTTCAAAACCCTCAATTTCCCAGGGGTATAAATCAAGATCAACAATATCATATTCCGGATTTCTGTATTTGCAAATAATTTGATTTCGCAAGTAATCCAGTGTTTCCCTTGCTGTTGGTACGACCTGGAACTCAGTTGTACCTGTCTCCCGCTTTTTAAGCTCGGGAATAGGCCACGGATTGACTGCAGGGCAAGGCTTCACAGGAGTGATTCGCAATACGGTAAAATATTTATCAAGATTAAACATATAATCCCAGCCGGTATCTGAATTTTCAAAAATAGCTGCTCTCATGACAAACGAAAAGTGGTCTTTGCCCTTTTCCAGTCCCATGTTGACTAGATTTAAAGGAATATTATCATCGTTCATAATTCCTGGGTTAAAACCTGATCCAACCAGAGCATCACGCATTAGCTGATTTATGCGCCTGTCGGCAGTAGTGATAATAATCGTAGAACTGTCGAAAGGATTTCCGGGAGTTCCATAAGGTGTACTGTCTGTCCAAATAGAGTTATTGCTAATCTGGTCACCCATACTGGCACCTATATAGTGGTAAAAACCGGTGCAGGGATTACCAGCTGTAACAGCATTGCTATAGTCTTTTTTTATTTTATTTTCAACAAACCCCAGATAACTTCGAACTAAAATAAACTGCCGGGGGAGGTGTCTGTCCTATTGATACAATAGCTTCATCAGGGCGCAGTTTATAGTCAATTCCTGGTGCTGCATATAGAACATTAGGTGGATAATTATAAGGGTTAAAAGGATTATAGTCTTTTGGCGGTCTCTGACCTGGGCAAGGATCTTGGTTCGGTGCCGGCGGCAGGAGATAGACTGCATAGGGTACGCCTGCATTATTGCCAAAGCAAGTGCCGACTTTACCCTCACTGGCTAATTTTAATATATCGATATATCTTATACTGCCTTTTTGAACAATAAAGCCTCTTTCTTTTAATAATTTTACGAACTTATTTATGTTTCCATTTCTATCAAAATAGTGTTCATAATTTGGTGTATCAACACGATTATGATACGGGCTACTTGTAATAGAACTATCCACATTAATTACTCCTTTACTGTTTTTTATTTTAGTATATGATGTGTTTCTAAAGAGGTGTGATTAGATAAGTGACATAACTAAAAAAACGCAACATAAGAAAGACTGCACTAAAGGTTTTATCCTTCAGTGCAGTCTTTACATTCGCACCACCGCTTGAAGAGAGACGGTCAAAAATTTACTTGTTTTCGTAAATCCCTATGTTGAACTCCCTTTTCGCTGGTCTTTTATCGTCTATGGACTGATTGGCAGAGGGCAGGGTGGACTATGAACAGGTTAAAGGAACGATGGTTACAGGGCAGACGGCTGAATTAATCACGCCGTAGCTAACGCTGCCGAGTACTCCGCTGAGCATCGGATTCATACCGCGCGAGCCCATCACTATCATGCGTACGCTTGTTGAGCAGCCGGTTTGAGCGTTATTATCGGCTATGACTTCTTTGCAGATCTGTTCCTTGGGGTCTCCGGTTCTTAGTTTGAATTCATATTCTACACCGGCATCTTGCAATAATTCTTTCGCCGGGCTTACCATTTCCTCAAAAAGCTGTTCTTGATATTCACGAACGGCGGTTTCATCGAAGAACATTTTTGTATGTACTGTTCTAAAGCTTGGCTGAACATTTAGAACGACAACTTTTTCCTGCAGAGATTTGGCCAGGTTAATAGCAAACTGCAGCGCACCAACGGCATTCTTCGATCCATCAAACGGAACAAGAATCGCGGTTTTCATAGAAATAACCTCCAAATTCTAAAAAATATCTACAAGTAATAATTCGCCGCAGAAGATATCTTTCCTGCTGTTATAGTAGCAAATTCACCGGTTTAAGCGAAACCTTTCGCTATTCTTCGCAGTCTGATTTGCTGGCGGAAAACGTAGCTTACTGAGCTCACCAATTATAGAGCCAATAAAGTAGTTACAAAACAGGCCTAAAGATTTCGTTTGTGAGCAGACTGGATTGATTTTCGATAAAGCGGATTTTGTTTTTAATTTCATTTAAGCCGAAGGCATTACTGTATTTTAGCAACTTCGTTTGGGGCGCAGCAGAGTATGGTATGCTTTTTCTTACGGTCGTCGTCGCGATCAAGTTCATCCATGCCTTTGCCTCCTTAGACAAATTTATACTACATAATATGTCGGCAAGGTAGCGCTTGTTACGGTCGGATATGTGATAATACAAAAGCCTTAACCGCCAGAAGCGGTTAAGGCTTTAAGTCGCAGCTTTATTGGAGCCAGAAAAAGAGAACAGGGTAAATAGCAGTGAGGAATACCGTAGTTGTGAGGAAGAATGCGGCGCTGGCTAAGTGGACATTAAAATTATACAGGCGGGTAAGGACGACGGCGTTAATGGCGGTAGGCGTACTGGCGGCAATAATGATAGTGCCTAGCACCACCGGGTCAGTAAAAAGCTTGCTGGCGACGAGGTAGCCAACCAGCGGAGTGATAATAAATTTGACGGGTAAAATATCGAGGATGCTGCGATAGTAATGTTTCATTTCGGAGAATTGGATAGAATAACCCACCGGAAACAGTGCAAACCAGGCTGAAATGTGGATTAGGATATTAAACAAATCGCCAAGAAACTCCGGGCGGGGAACTTCGCCGGCATACAGCAGCATTCCGACAGCTATTCCGGCTACCGGCAATTGGTTGCGGTTAAAGAAGAGCTCGGCAAAGGTAATTTTTCGAGTATTACCGGCCTGCTGTGACAGCAGGTTGTTATAATAATTGGCCATAGGAAAACAGAACAAGAAAAAGACGAGGTTCTGGAACATGGCAACTATCTGAATATAGGCAAACCCTGGCTCCCCGAACAGGAAAAAGGTGCATAAACCGCCGAGTGTCCCAATGTTGGACAGCATGGTTGACGCTAAGTAACTGGCCTTATCCGGGCCATCGTCATATTTTTTCCGGGCAATCAGGTAGCCTGTAAGCCCGGGGATAAAGCTGAGCAATATTCCGAAAACCGGCAACCAGAGCAATGCAAGATTGAGCGGCAGTATCCAGAAACTCAATGCCGCCAAAATTGTGTAAAAGACTGTAATATTGACTTCAATAATTTTATTGCACAAGGCTTCACTCAGCCACTGCCGCTGCCGGCAGTAGTAGCCAAGCATCAGCGGCATCATCAGGTCGGTAACTATATAAATTAGTTTGGCTGTTACATCCATTCTACGCCTCGCGTGCCGATCTTAGGCACTTTCTTCTTTTTAAAATGGCAATACTTTCTTAATTATAGCACAATCGGCGGTTAAGTAATTTATTTTTGATTAGCAACTATCTAGTTGTTGCTAAATTAACTTGTCCGCTAAAATTATGGCAGGAAGGGTAAGCAGCATGTCGAATTTTCACAATTAATAAGCAAGTCTCACTTATAATGCGCTAAAAGGAGATAAGGGACTAACGTGAATCATATTTCTAAACGAAAATGCCTTTGTTTGCTTTTATTAATTATACTGATGAGCAGCGTAATGCCATTGAGCTTGGCGCAAAGCAATACTAAAAAATCCGTTCTGGTACTAAACTCCTATCATAAAGACTATAAATGGAGCGACAATATTATTGAAGGAATTACGTCGGTATTTGGTCCAAATGCCCGAAATATTGACATGCAAGTTGAATATATGGATACCCATAGAATATCTGACAATAACTATATCTCTCAGCTTTTTGAAATGTATAAATATAAATTTAAAGACAAAAAGTTCGATGTAATCATCGCTTCTGATGATCCGGCCTTTGCTTTTTTACTAAAATACCACGATCGTCTCTTTCCGAATACTCCGGTCGTTTTCTGCGGCGTTAATTATTTTACTGATTCAATGCTGGCTAACCAGAATCACTTTACCGGTATAGTAGAAGGACAAGATATAAAATCAACCTTAGATATCGCATTGGAATTGCACCCTAACACCAAGAATATCTATGTTATCAATGATAACACCATGACGGGCAAGTCGATTGGGAAAACATTGCTAGATACAATTCCCGCATTTAAAGACCGCGTTAACTTCATATCCCTGGAAGAATACGATATGGAGCAAATCAAAGAAAAAGTTGCCCACTTGCCGCCTGATAGTTTGGTGCTGTTTTTGATCTTCTTCCAGGATGTAGCCGGTCATAAGTTTTCCTATGCTGAGAGTATATCGCAAATTTCAGCAAGCAGTACCGTTCCTATTTATGGAGTTTGGGACTTTTCTTTAGGTGACGGGATTGTGGGCGGAATGCTTACCAGCGGTTACTACCAAGGGGAACTAGCCGCCAATCTTGCACAAAGAATTTTAAATGGTGAGCCGGTTTCAAATATCCCCATTGTAAAAGAAAGTCCTAACCACTATATGTTTGATAGAACCCAACTAAAACGTTTTAATATTAAACACTCGGACCTGCCCCAGGAAAGTATAATAATCAATGATACTTACTCCGGTAAAAAACAAGTTTTAGTCCTCAATTCATACCATAGCGGCATGTCGTGGACGGATAGTCTCATTGCCGGCATCAAATCTGTTTTAAATTCTAACACCGATATTGATGTTTATTATGAGTTTATGGATGCCAAGCAGAATACCAGCCCGGAATATATCCCAAAATTATACGAGTTATATAAATACAAGCTTAAAAATAAACACTATGATGCGGTAATTACTTCGGATGATGACGCCTATAATTTTTTGCTTAAATACGGCCAGGAACTTTTGCCCAATGTACCCATCGTTTTTTGCGGCGTGAATTATTTTCAGGATAGCAGTCTTACAGAGAACAACCTAATCACTGGGGTTGTTGAAACGCTTGATGTCAAAAAAACCATAGAAGTAGCTTTGAAATTGCAGCCGCAAGTTAGAAATATCGTCATTATTAATGACCGAAGTGTTACCGGACAGGTAAATAAACAGTTATTAACCGATGTTATTCCCAAATTCCCGGCAATCAACTTTACCTTCTATGAAGATATGAATATGTCGGAAATACAAGACCGCGTGGCTGAGTTGCCTAATGATACAATTATTTTATTGATGAGTTTTAACAAAGACAAATCTAATAACATTTATTCTTATGAGGAAAGCATTCGGATCATTGCCGCGAAGTCAGCAGTACCAATTTATTCGGTTTGGGATTTTTACTTGGATCATGGCACTATTGGCGGGATGCTCTCCAGCGGTTACTATCAAGGTGAGACAGCTGCCGCTATCGTGCTTCGTATCCTAAAAGGGGAGAAGCCGCAAGAGATACCGATTGTTAAGCAAAGCCCTAATAAATATATGTTTGATTACAATTATCTCAGAAAATATAATATCGATCCGGAACTGCTCCCTGAGAACACTATAATAATTAATAAGCCTGTTTTAAATAATGATAGATATTTCATCATTGGGCTGGCAGTATTACTAATAATCCTGAGCACTGTATCTTACGTTCAGCGTAAGCGGGCAAAGGACCAGCTAAAACTTTTAAAAACACCGGACTATCTTACCGGATTATTGAATCGTGGTACAGGATTGGCGTTTCTTAAGGAGCAAATCGACGAGGCTGATAAAAATAACACCAAATTATCAATTGTTTTTATCGATGTAAATGAGTTGAAAACGGTTAATGATACCTATGGTCATCAGGAAGGTGACAAATTAATAAAAACTGCAAGTCAATTAATTTTAAAAAGATTACGCAAATCCGATGTTTTATGCAGATTTGGCGGCGATGAATTTTTACTCATCCTGCCGGATTGTGACTTATCGCAAGCCAAAAGTATCTGGGCAGATGCTGAAGAGAATATTGAAGGCTATAACACAGAACATCATCATATATACCCCATCTGTGTAAGTCAGGGATTTGCTGAATATGATCCGGCACATCCACTTTCAGTCGATATGCTGATTAAACAAGCTGATACCGAGATGTATGCCATGAAACGTCTGCATAAGTTAAATTTGCAGGATACCTAGCTAATAGCCAGATGATTTAAGGACATAGAAGTAAAATTAATCGAGTTAACCCGTGAATTTCACGGGTTTTTTTTTACGCATAATACTAAAAAGATCAATAAAACCATTAATTTGAAATTTAGGGAAAACAATACAAGGAAATTTTTGATTTGATGCGAATAGAAGCAGATAATGTAATAAGTGTAAGGAGTTATTACATTTGAAAAGTAAGGGGGTAAAGAAGGATGGACATTACCCAAAATATCCGTGAAAGCATTGAACTTTATCGTCGGAATTTTATGACACTTATCCTGGCAACACTGGTAGCAGCGGTCGGGTCATTGATTACTGCCGGTATTCTCGCTGGGCCACTGACAGGCGGGTTGCTCATGCTTTGTTTAAAGCTTATGCGGGGTGAAGAAGCAGGAATTAAAGAAGTATGGGGTTATTTTGACAAATTTGCCCCGACATTCCTTATCGTTGCGGCCTTGTGGGTAGTGACGCTTATCGCGATCGTGCTTGGTTCTATTCCAGTGGTTGGATTTATCGTCCAAATATTGGTTGGCCCGGTCCTAGGAATAATCTTTATTTTGGCTGTTGGCCTAGTCGTTGAACAGAATTATGAGCCGATAGCCGCGCTGAAAAAGGCTTTGCAATGGTTCAAAACCAACAACCCTCTTATAATCTGGCTTTACAGTTTTGTAATTGGGCTTTTGTCTGGCGCTGGGGCTTTCTTATTCCTGTTACCGGTGATTCTGACCATGCCGCTTGGCGCAACTGGGATGGCCATTGCCTATCGCGAGCTGTCCAACCGGGAAATCGGTATGTTGACAATGAACTAGGAGGGAAGAAAATTATGAAAAGATTTACCGTATTATTTTTGGTATTATGCTTTGCGGTCGTCAGCCTTGGGCTTGCCGGCTGCGGGGGAAGCGGAGGGAAACAAGCTGCTCCGGCAGCAAAAGAAGAGACGGTAGACGAACTATTTGCCAAAGGAAAAAATTTGCCGGGAATGTCATATGATTTTGTAATGACAGCCGCCGGTAAAAGCATGTCCGGTAAGATGTGGCTTTCAGACAAGAATATGAAAAGTGAAATAACAGTAAATAATGATAAGACGATTACAATTGTTGACGAAGAGGCCAAGGTGATGTATACATATATCCCGGCACAAGGGACAGCCTTCAAAATGCCTTTTGCCGATGACGCGAATAATACTGATACGCCTGATGAATTTACAAAGGATTTAGATGCTGCTAAAGTCAAAGTTCTTGAGACAACAACCTATGATGGTGCTAAGTGCAAGGTTGTGCTCGTTCAAGAGAAAGACAGCAAGGCTCAGACAAAGCTATGGGTGAGGGAAGATTATGGTATTCCGGTGCGGGCAGAATTGAGTGATCCTGAAGGTGTAAACATGGTTATTGAATATAAAAATCTTAAAGTGGGCGCCCAGCCGGCGGATATTTTCAAGCTTCCGGCGGGAGTAGAAATTATGGATATGAGCGATATGGCTAAAGACTTGCCTAAGCAGTAACACAGCGATAAGTCTCCATTTCCATTTCATTACAATAAAAATTTCACAAACTTAGAGTGTCGTTACGTTTCACTTCTAACCTGAATATCATATAATAGGTGAAACAAAAAAGGCATGATAAGGAGGTGAAAGTGTGAGACCGGGATTCTATACTCAAGAATTGGAATTCGTTCCGCCAACCGAGTCCGACCTAGCGCTTGCACCAAAAGTCATTATTGGTAATGCCGAGGACTCAATAACAGTTTCTGCCGTTCCAAGCGAAATGGAATTTATTCCGTCAACCGAGTCCGACCTAGCGCCTACACTAAAAGTCAGCGCGGTAAAAGCTGATGAATTAGAAGCAGTTTCAGCCGTAACAATCGATTACTATGCCTATAGTTTTCTTGAGTAAGGGTCGTAAAAATTAATTAGGTAGTCCAAATAGGACTACCTTTTTTAATTCAATCTGCTCCTGTGGCTTTTTTTATCCTTGATACAACGGCAGTTAAAAAGGCGGATTTTATAGGTTTAATTGCCAGTAAAGCCTTAACAGGTGAGGAGTTTTCGACAGTTCCAATGATTCGCCCGATTGCTCGGTGACTTAGTTTGGATGGATCATCAAACACTAAATTCGCTAGTTTGCCGCGCTCAATGGCCATTGATATGATTCTGTCATAAGCGGTCTCGGGCACGATTACGCGCTGCTTACGTGGAGTCATAGTCAAGCTGTCGAATTTGCAAGCTGCTGCGCAGACACCGCAGCCTAGACACAGCGTTTCGTCACAGGTTGGTTTGCTTGCGTGGTTATTGTCGATATCCAAGGCGCCAATCGGGCAGGCTCTTACACAGGCCCCGCAGCTGCGGCACTTATTAGCATCAACGGCAGCTAGCCAATTAGAAGAAACTACTGCATTTCTAAGCTCAAATCGTTTTATAGCCTGAATAAATTCGCAGCAGCAGCTGCAGCAATTACATATAAAGCCCACATCTTTCTGCACGTTATCCGCTATCTGCACTAAGCCCATACTTCTGCAATCTTCAATAATCCGTAAAGCTTTACTAGTGGTTATTGGTTTGGCCAAGCCTTTATTTATAAGAATATCCACGCTTCGTCCCATAGTTAAACATGTTTCCAACGGCGCATCGCAGCTTCTGCCGAGATGGTAGGCCTTATGCCTGCAAGTGCATAGCGAGACGCCGATGGTTTTTGCCGAAGCTACAATGGCGCTGGCTTTTTCCCAATCTAATATTTAGGAATAATCTTGGCTCGGTAAGGCTTGTTCATGGACTAAAGCTCGGCCTAATTGAGTTGATCCTGCAAATATACTTTGGGCAAAGCGATCATTATTACTCATGTATTCTTCAAATAACTCCGCAAGTTCTTTAAGAGGCAAGTTATCGCGAGTGCGCATAAAAATGAACTCGAAAAAGCCGATAACAACCGGTGCCAGCACAATATGGGTCTGCCCCTTATGTTCGAAATCAAATACCAGTCCCCGCTCAGCCATCGCAAGAATTTTTTCGCGTAACTCATCGGCTGATATATTAAGCTTACCGGCAACGGTCGATAACAGGGTTGGCCTTAAGGGAATTTGACGCGCGATGTGAGCTTCCTGTGGTGTAAATAGTATTTTTAATATGTCCATAAAGATAGGCGAATAGGGGGCTCCTGTAAGGTTATAGTCCAGTCGCTGCTGGAGCATCCGATATTCTTTTTCATCGTTTATGATATGTCCCATTATTTGCTCCTTAAGATTAATAATTACTATATGATAACCTATTTTCAAGAAACTTTTACGGCTTCCTTCAAAATATTCCTAATTTTGGTACAATTAGATTAAGCTAGTTCAAGCTCTCATTCAGTCATAATCGTCTCGCTGAAACATTTGGAATGATTAGTCAATCTTTGGCATATCATTGAACATATTACGCATAAGAAGGAGGGATCAAAAATGAAAAGGATAATCATCTTATGCCTCGTTATGTTTGTTTTATCGATACCCTCGGTGACAAAAGCAGAGAATAACATAAATTATCGTCAGCATGCTAACTTACAAGATAATTACAATTTGGCAGAGCAGGCTCGGGGACAGCAAGAGCGGGATAAGCAGCAGCGCGAGAGAGTGGAGCGGGATAAACAGCAGCGCGAGAGAGTAGAGCGTGATAGACACGAGCAGCGCCATCACCAGCGGGTTGATCGTCGGCGCGATGGTCATCATGACTGGTCTCATCCAAAGTACAATCAGAAGCATTGGCGCCCGGTAGAACGCTCATATCGGGCTCATATTCCATTCAAGTGGCATGAACGTTTTGACCGTCACTCAGTTCAACACCATATGATACTGATTGAGAACCATGAATGGCACGACAGATTTCCGGGGCTGCGCCCGTACCGATGGATAGATAGGCATGGCGCAGGTTTTTGGTATCATAATCATCGGGTAGTTAATGCGATTATGTTTTATAACGATTATGACGAGTTAGTCAGTATCGGATTCTTTCACAATGGGGTCTTTATCCTAATTCGTGACGATGATTGCTATTATGAAAACCACGACACTTTTTTCTCGTTGTGGTTTAGCACATAGCCAGCTTATAAGCAAAGAATAGCAGGCTCAACCGCAGTCTTATGCTGCCGGTTGAGTCTCTTTTCTGTAAAAAAAGGTAGTGGCTGATATATCATTTACAATATTTTCAATTCTAATTGGTAGATTGTTCTACTGAAGGGCCGGTCTGCATATAGTGCACTAGGATTGGCACAATCAAAGAAAGGCGGGGGATTACTTTGTTTAATGCCACGATTTTGTTGCTGGGTCTAGCTGCCGGGATAATTCATTTGATTGTCAAGCGAAGAAGTCTTAATAAAACAAGAGGCATGGAACTATTAGTGCTTTATTGCATTTTCTTTGGTATTGGTCTTGTGAGCATGGCAGCGTTTATTGGGCAGGTGTTTTTCCCTGAAAGAGTAGCCTCGATGCTTGGCTGGGCGTTGAGTCCTTTGCATAAGGATATCGCCATTTATGCCGGAGTCTGGGGCTTGCTTGGCCTGATGGCTATATGGATCAGAGGCAGTTTCGTGCATGCTGTAGTTATCGGCTGGTCGGTATTCATGCTCGGCGCCGGCGTTGGACACATTACAGGAGCATCCGTGCCAGCTAGTAGTGCAGCAGCTAATTTTGGCTCCATTTATCTCGATATGGGCGCGACTCTATTGATTATTCTTTTATGGGCAGCCTGGTTAGGAATGCGAAGATATAAGAGTCACCACTGCTAGTTAGCATTACAATTTTTTCGCTAATTTGGGCATACTTTCAGCAAAATAGCAAGAGCTGGAGGTATTTTTCTTGGTCAGAAATGTACGGGCGATAGTTACAATCACCGTTGTTTTTTTAATACTACAAATAGCAGTTATTTTAGCACTGGCTTATCAGGGGCGGCCCGATTATATGCGAAGTGTGGCAGGAACTACCGTTTTTATGGTGGTATACACCTTCCTTGAGGCCAGATATGGCCTTATTATGAACAATTATGTCCGGGTATTGGTGATGCTTGCCATTTTGATTGACGGCTTGTTCGGCTACTGTTTTAACTTATATACGACATCAGCCGTCTTTGATAAAGTTCTGCATATCTTTGGGACATATGCTTTCGCATTGTTTTTCTATGTTTTAGTGGTTCAGATGATAGCAAACCCTGTTGTCAAGCCAGTAAAATTTATCCTGGCTGCCTGTCTTGGTTTAAGTATAGGGGCCTCTTACGAAATCCTCGAATTTTTCACCGATAGCCTGTCTCATCCTAGTCCGCCCAGTCAGCCTAGTCTGTGGGACACTAATACCGATCTCATTAGCGATGCTGTTGGGGCGTTGTTAGCTGCAGTCCACGTGGTCTTCAGAACCTTTATAAACCGAGATTTTTAGTAACAAAATCTCGGTCTGGCCGGGCAGGATTTTTTTGTTATATAGCCTGTTGTGATATATTTATAAATGGTAAAATAGAAAAATATATCACAACTTGTAAGGCAACTGGTGAAAATATTGATCATAGTAAACAAAGCTATTCTGCATATTTTAGATTACAAATCAGGTATAACTGTTTTTTCTGAGCAAGAATTAGAAATGAAAAATGACAGTGTGTTTGCCTTTTTAACTAAGCATATTGAGAAGTCATATAATGACCAGAGTTCAAAGGCCGGTGCTTTTATCGCCGCTAGCAAATTTAAAAGCTATTTGACAGACTATATCGGGGGCAGTTTGGATTTTGTCCCGTTTTCAGTCGCAATCGCAGAATTAGTGCATAACGCTTTTTCAAAGGCCGACGTATTGGATTCTTCTGATTTGCTTATTTGTGATTTGACGATGGATACAACACGCTTTATTACACTTTTCAAATGCAATAACCGGGTTGGCTTTACACATCAGGTCGTTCATGATGGTGATAAGGTCAAAAATGAAATTATTAATCACTATGCCATCCTGCCCAATCCTTCGCAGAAGATTGACGAATACGCACTTATCGATGCAGAGTCGTTGGAAATTAAGTTTATTGATAAAAAGCATACCGTTAATGGGGAGGAAAGCTTTGTCCTGTCAGAAAGAGTTTTAGAATGCAGTTCAAGTATTTCGCCTAATAGCACCATAAAATTAGTAAACGCTATAACCCGTAAAGTAGCCGAAAATCATGGTCATAGTAGTGTAGCAGCGATTGCTAAAGCGAAAAACTATATGGTGGAGAATACTGAGACATCAGAATATCTCGATCCAGTTGAGCTAGGCAAAACAGTTTTCCATTCGTCGCCCATCATGCAGCAGGAATATTTTGAAGAAGTAAAAAAGGCAGGAATAACCGAAGTCGTAAAAATAGATCGGGACTTTTGCGTCAAAAAGGGTAAAAATCACAAAATTAAGACTGATACCGGGATTGAAATCTTGTTTCCGGTAGACTATTTTGATAACAAAGATTTCATGGAATTTGTTAGTAATCCGGACGGAACGCTATCAATCGAACTAAAAAATATCGGTAAAATAATTAACCGGTAGGAATAAAAATTTTTTTTACAAATTGCTAATATTCTAACATTTAAATGCAGGAAAAAGGCCTAAAAAGTGGAATAGCCTAAAAAGTGGAATGTGATGAAATTAACGGCAAGAAAAAAGGAGGATTTTGCATGAAGAAACTGTTGGTAATTTTTGTAGTATCCATGATGTTAGTTGGTTTGCTGGCAGGCTGCGGAAGCAGCACAAAGTCAGCTGACCAGAAAGCACCAGCAAAACAGTTCATTAACATTGCTACAGGGGGTACAGCCGGGGTATATTATCCGTTGGGCGGGGCAATAGCCGAGATTCTTAATAAAAATGTTCCTGGCATAAATGCAACAGCGCAAAGTACCGGAGCTTCAGTAGCAAACGTCAACTTGCTGAAAGATAAAAAAGTTGAGTTGGCGTTAGTGCAAAATGATACCGCTTACTATGCATATACCGGTACTGAAATGTTCAAGGATAAGAAAGTTGCCGGTATCAGAGGCGTATCAACCCTCTATAACGAGACTATTCAAATCGTAGTTATGGAAGACAGTTCGATTAAATCCCTCAACGATCTGAAAGGCAAGAAAGTAGCCGTTGGTTCAATCGGCAGCGGAACTGAAGCAAATGCAAGACAAATTCTCGAAACTTATGGTATCACTTATAACGATCTCAGCCCGCAGTATCTTTCCTTTGGTGAGGCGGCTAACGGTCTGAAAGACGGCAATGTGGACGCCGCGTTCGTAACTGCAGGTTACCCAACAGCAGCTATTCAAGATATTGCCTTCCAACATAAAGTAAGATTAATTCAGGTTGATGCCGATAAAGCTGATGCCTTGATTAAGAAGTACCCATTCTATGCCAAACAAATAGTAAAAGCTGATACTTATCCTGGTCAAACAACTGACGTAACCACCGTAGCAGTAAAAGCTATGCTCGTAGTTCCTGAGGGATTGGATACCGATACTGTTTACAACATGACTAAAGCTATCTACACTAACACAGACAGACTGAAAGCAGCTCACAAACTGGGCGAAGGCATAACTAAAGAAACTGCAGCCGAAGGAATGCCGATTCCATTACATCCAGGCGCCGAAAAGTTCTTTAAAGAAAAATAATAGCTGGGAGTGAATAAATGCCGGGGACTATTCGGTACCCGGCATTTATTAATAATATGGTTAAATCCCTAAAACGTCGGAAGATACTAGGATTTACGGTTTGCTGCAGTGCTGTGCTAGTTCTGTTAACGTATTGGTGGTTTCTGCCACTGAAGATTATTATAGAAAGTGAGTCTGGTCCTTGTCTGGAAAAAACCACCTATATTGGCGATACCTTTAGTTTGCGGTTCACTCACTCTGTTCATAAGACACCGGTGTGGGAAAACTTCGTTGTTGAAGGTGCAGATAAGCTGACGTTGGTATCCACCGAATATCGATCTTATGGCGTGGGGATGCCGTCACTGCCGTCAGAGGGTACATTTATACAGAAGGACGATCGGTTTGTTCTCACCAATGTAAATCGGCATTTTAGCCAAATCCCGGTAAGAGTAGGGCCGGAGGCTAAATTATGCTTTATACAGCATGAGCAAGAGTACCCGCTGTACCGGTGGCTTGGTCACGGTACGTTAGTTCATGTGCGAATTGACTATGATTACGGATATCCTCTACGATCAAAATGAAAAGTTTCTTCAGTAAGGTGAAGTGGAATAGTACAAACAATTCTTTGTTGTAATTTATAAGCATAACGAGATTGGTCCGCTAAAGGAGATGATTAAATTGGCTTTGGAAGAAGATAATCAACAGATAAAAAGCGCTGATGAACTTCTCAAAGAGTTCGATGCGGAGGCTGACAAGCGTATCTTAACCGGTTTCGTTGGTCGTCTAGTATCCGCTATTGCGATTTGTTTTACGATGTTCCAGCTATATACTTCGTTTTTTGGCGTTCTTGACGCTCATTTGCAGCGGGCAGTCCACTTGAGTTTTGGGATGTGCTTGATTTTCCTGCTGTATCCTACTCGGCGCTCCTGGTCAAGAAATAAGATTCATCCTTTTGATGTACTATTGGCAATTATCGGGGCCGCGGCACCAATGTATATTATTGTTACATATCAGGAATTGGTTATGCGGGCCGGTACAGTAACTGACGTGGACTTTGTTGTAGGAGCAATTGGTCTTATACTGGTAATTGAGGGCTGCCGCAGGGTAGTCGGCAAACCGATGGTAATTGTAGCGTTGTTTTTCCTAACGTATGCTTTCGCCGGGCCTTATCTGCCCGACACTATTGCTCATCGCGGTGTCTCCTTTGAAGATTTGGTTGCTCATTTGTACTTTACAACCGAGGGCATCTTCGGTATTCCCTTGGGAGTTTCCTCAACCTTTATCTTCTTATTCATTTTGTTCGGTGCATATTTAGAGTCGACCGGACTAGGAAAGTTTTTTATCGATATTGCTAATGCCATTGCCGGCTGGGCAAGCGGCGGTCCCGCCAAAGTTACTGTTTTAGCCAGCGGCATGATGGGAACAATATCAGGCAGTTCGGTAGCTAACGTCGTAGGGGTCGGCAGCTTTACCATTCCGATGATGAAAAAGCTGGGCTACAACAAGGAATTTGCCGGCGGGGTTGAAGCTGCCGGTTCGACAGGTGGCCAGATAATGCCGCCAATCATGGGGGCTGCAGCATTTTTGATGGCTGAATTCGTAGGTATACCCTATATTGAAGTTGTAAAAGCCGCTGTAGTTCCGGCTCTGCTTTACTATACCGGTGTTTGGATTTCAGTACATCTTGAAGCAAAACGGAAAGGCTTAAAAGGTATTCCCCGGAGAGAATTACCGAATCTTAAAGAGGTATTTTTCAAGCGCGGTCATTTGGCCTTGCCGTTGGTAGCAATTCTGTTCCTGCTGATAGACGGTCAAACTCCGACCAAAGCAGCCCTATGGGGTATCATTATTGCTATTTTGGCAAGTTCTTTGAGCAAGTCAACCCGGATGAAGCCTATCCAAATTATCCAAGGTTTAGAGAATGGCGCCAAAGGGGTACTGGGCGTACTTATAGCCTGTGCAACGGCTGGTATCATTATCGGTGTTGTTACCAAGACGGGCGTTGGTCTCAAACTTGCCGGGGGATTAATTGAGTTAGCAGGCGGCCTGCTCTTGCCGGTAATGTTCTTCACCATGATTACCTCGCTCATTCTGGGTATGGGCGTACCGACGACTGCAAACTATGTCATTACCTCGACTATTGCTGCGCCGGCTCTAATAGCGTTGGGTATACCTGTTATTGCCGCGCATATGTTTGTATTCTACTTCGGAATCATTGCTGACATTACACCGCCGGTTGCGCTAGCGGCCTATGCCGCGTCTGGCATTTCGGGAGGAAATCCGCTAATGACAGGGGTTACCGCCTCGAAATTGGCCATTGCTGCCTTTATTGTCCCGTATATGTTTGTTTATGCGCCTGTACTGTTAATGGTTGATGCTACGGCAATGCAAGTTTTTGCTGCTGCCATTTCCGCAATTATCGGTATGTGGGGCTTGGGTGTAGCTATGATTGGTTATTGGTATGCTGATGTGAGCCCGCTTTTGCGCGTTGTTGCTTTTGTAGGCGGTTTAATGCTGATTGATCCGGCACTGCTTACTAGTGTGATTGGTCTTGCAATCCTTGTTGGTATCTACTTTATCCAACGAAATAAGGCTGCTGCCAAAAAGAATCTTGCTGCCTAATAGATTAGGTAATCTAATTGTTCAAAAGTCTAGGATAGTGGGATTCGGCAAAGCTTATAAGTACGGTTTTTAATATAATGATTTGCTCTGAAAAGAAGCTAAATCTGCTGTTTAGCAAGATTAAGCTTCTTTTTTTATTTCTATGCCAAGAATTTTGCGTAAGAATGGGTTTTTTTACCTAAAGGTGTTTGGACAATTTTTAACGAACAAAATTAATATAAAGAAATGACCAATATTTTGCCGTCTTGAGGCCAAGAAGTTAGCCGGTTTGAATGGTTGCATAATGAAAGGATGACTACTGTAAAATGGTTGGGAAAGGAAATCCCAGATTAGATATATTGTGTTACATGGTAATATTGGTAATCTTCCTGTTGATTGTTCGTTTGGGGTATCTACAGATCTATCAAGGCGAGGAATATTATCAGAAAGCAGAAAATAACCGAATAAGACTCATGCCAGTCATGGCGCCGCGCGGCAGTTTCTATGACCGGAACGGAGAACTGCTTGTATCGAATCGGCCGGGCTTCTCGGTATCTCTGGTGCCGATAAAAGGGCCAATACCTGACGATGTGCTGGATAAGTTAGCGAATATTCTCGGCATGAATGTAGCAGATATAAAAATGAAAATAAAGCAGCAGTCCAGTCCGCTGGCACCGGTGCGTATAAAAAGTGATGTCGGGCAGGAAATTATCACAAAGATTGAGGAACGCCGTGGTGAACTGCCGGGCGTAGTCATTGAAGTTGAGCCGATACGAAACTATATAAATAACGAACTTGGTGCCCATATGTTTGGCTACGTTGGCGAGATTAGTGAGGCTGAACTGGAGAAGAAAAAGGCCGATGGGTACAGGTCAGGTGACATTCTTGGCAAATTCGGTCTTGAGAGAGTCTATGATAAAGAACTCCGCGGTACTGACGGGGGAGCTCAGATCGAGGTTAATGTTGCGGGACGTCCTGTAAGGATGCTGGGTAAAAAGGAACCGTTGTTGGGCAATAGCTTAGTTCTGACAATTGACGCTAAGCTTCAAAAGGTTGCTGAGAAGGCAGTAGACGACCGCCTCAATTACTTGCAGAAAAGAATGGGGAATCCTGGAGCTAAGGCTGCTGCCGTAGTTGTTATGAATCCTAATACTGGGGAAATTCTAGCAATGGTTAGTCGGCCGGCGTTTAATCCTAACCTGTTTAACGGCGGGATTTCATTTAAAGATTGGAGGGAAATAAATGAAAACCCGTATAATCCGATGCAGAATCGAGCTATAGGTGCCGAGTATCCGCCTGGGTCGGTGTTTAAAATAGTTACCGGTCTTGCTGCCCTTGAATCCGGTAAAGTGACACTGGAAGAAAAGATTTTCGATACCGGGCGGCACTGGCTGGTTCCTAAAGGCAACTCCCACGGAGTAGCTGCGGGTTGGATCAGTTTTCACGAAGCAATGGTAAAATCAAATAACGTTTACTTTTATGAAATGGGTAATCGTTTAGGCATTGACCTGCTCGAGCAATGGACGCGAAGATTCGGCCTGGGGTCGCTGACTGGCATTAAACTGACGGGCGAGGCTGATGGTTTGGTTGCAAACCGCAAATATAAAGAAAAAGTGTATGAAGAGGAATGGTATTTATCTGAAACCTTTGACGCCGCAATAGGCCAGGGTTTTCAGCTAACAACACCGCTGCAGATGGCCTCGGTTATCAGTCAGATAGCTAATGGCGGCCACCGTTACCGTCCCTACTTGGTAAGCAAAATAGTTTCGCCTAATGGTGACACTATTACGACCTTTGAACCGGAAGAAGTAGGCTCGCTGAACGTTTCGGAGCGAACTTTGACCGCTATTCGCAATGCCTTGCGTGAAGTTACTGTGCCGGGTGGAACTGCGGGATATGTATTTACAGGCTTTCCAGTTCCAATTGCCGGGAAAACAAGTACGGCCGAGAATCCGCATGGCGATGATCATGGTTGGTTTGTCGCCTATGGTCCCTTTGACAATCCAACTATCGCTGTGGCCGTAATCGTCGAGCAAGGCGGTTATGGATCAGACGCGGCAGCCCCGATTGTCCGAAAGATTATGGAAGCTGCCTTTAACTTGCCTCCTTCCAAAGATGCAGCCGATATGCTGGCTGAAGAGGAAGCAGCAAAAAATCCTTCCTCCAGTCGGCTTGCTAAACCTGCTAATTAAACTAATGGCCCTGTGCTCATCAGTGAGCGCAGGGCCTCATTTGTTTTTCAGTAAATTCGCTGCTGCAGCTATAACGGTTTCAGGCCGGATTTCCGTCATACACCTGTTTTCCCGGCAGCGTTTATGTCGTTCGTCATCTATATCCCAGCAAGGAGAACAGGGTACAGATGCCCGTATTATTATATCCTGTGGTCGGCGGGGGCCCCATCGCTTGGGATCGGTAGGGCCGAATAAACAAATTACCGGTGTATCGAAGGCCTGTGCAATATGCATAGGCCCGGTGTCAACAGTAATTAGCAGATCGGCAGCCTGGATAAGGGCGCCAAGCTCACCTAACGTAAGACTCCCGGCCAGCACCTCGGCAACGCTTCCGGCCCCTTCATTAATCTCATTGAGAAACGCTGCTTGCCGGTTAGAGCCTATCAGATAGCACTGCGCTTGCTGAGCCATGGCTTTCAGTACATGTATATGGTTTGCGAGCGGCCACATTTTTTGCGGCCTGTCACTGATGGGACAAATAATAACTTTTAAACGTTTTGAGTGCATAGCGGAGGGGACTTTGTCAGACAGATCGGCGATATCGTCAGGTCTGATAGCGAATTCTATTGCTGTATTATCCGCTTTGATACCTAACATATCAATTACTTGAAGCTGGCGCTCTACCTCATGTACGTAAACAGGATTGTTAGGGACTACATAATTCAAGTATTTTTCACCGCCGTTAACGGCAAAACCCGCGCGGTATCTGGCGCGGCTTAAAAAGGCCATCATTGGGTCGACGGTACCGTAACAAGACGCTATAGCCAGATCGTAATTTTCCTGCTGCAGCATGGTGATAATGCCCAGTAGGCGGCTTTTATCCTGCTGCCAGGAGCGGATATTATAAAACAAGACATTGTCTACATAAGGGTTGTAATAAGCGGCCTCACCCTGCGGAAAGCTGACCAGCATGTCTAGCTGGGCTGCAGGGTAGGCCGCTTTTAGGGCTCTGGCTACGGGAAGTGACAGCACAATATCGCCAATATGAGCTATATTAATATATAAAAATTTATTTATTTCTTGTACGGGGATGAGCATATTAAGTCACCACCTGTTCAAAATCGCCGCTAGGCGCTCCGCGATTTGCCGCCAGTCGAATCTATGCTTGATAAGCTCATAGGCTTGGGCCGATATCCGGTCAGCCGCGGCTGGATCACCGAGGAGAGCATTTATCTTATCAGGTATTGCTTCTAAACTGCAGACCAAGAAATGTATACCATCCGCGCCGTCAATTCCTCTGGCTCCGATGGGCGTGGTTACTATTGGTAGGCCTGCTGCCATATACTCGAACATTTTAATGTTCGTTCCTGAACCGTAAGCAATTGGATTCAAAGCAAGGTCGGCTGCGCTAAACAGCGAAAGCTTTTGCTGTTCGGAAACTATGCCGAGCATATCAATATTAGCCGGCAGCCTGTGACCGGAAAATTTATTGCAGATACTGCCTGCAATCCTAAATCGGACTTTGGGTAAAGCCTTGGCAAACTTAACGATATTATTGACTGCCTCTAGGTTAGGCGGAAAGTCACTGCCAATAAACAGCGCTGCAGGGACGGTGATATTTTGCAGAATTTTATGCTGCTGGCGTTCATTACGATCCCAAAATGGAATTGCCCTAATGTCTGCTCCGTTTGGCACAATTTGAAACTTGTTAGGGGTGAGTGTGTAAAGAGCAGCTAGGCGGTCAGCATCTTGTTGTGAACAGACCGTAATTAGCCGGGCTTTTTGGCAAGCAGTTTTTTCTGTCTGGAAGATATCGGTTAGCAAATAATTTGCCTGTGCAGGCAATATTAACTGATGCAAATCAAACTCGACATTGTGGGCATCACAAATAATAACAGCTTTATGGCAGTCTGTCTGTTCAAGCTCATATACTAAATAAGGATGGGATAGAAAAACGAAATCGGCAGTCTTAAGGTGTTGGGCTAGAAAGTAAGCAAATTCTGGTGTATGCTTTGCAAAGAAGCTGGCCAGGGCACAGGTGTATATACCAAATTCGCTAACGAATTGGCGTTCCAGTTTGCAGTGGTGCGGAGTTTTGGGAATACTCAATTGAACAAGTCCTGGATGGAGCTCGTTGTAAGACCTTTTATTAGAAAAGCACAGAATTAGTATATCGAAAAACTGTGCCAGATTTCTAAATAACTGGATGACCCTTCCTTGGCCACCGCTGGTTGCCGGGTAAACAGGGAAGGGATTCAGAACTATTACTTTTCTGCGCGCAGCTGTCGGAATGAAAACACCCCCCTAGTGGCTAAGTCCCTGGATAATTTCGGCTAGAACTCAGGCGTTAAAACGCCATCTGAATTAAGTCTCCATTTATACTAAATATATGCGTTGGGTATTGTTGAAACACCGAATATGAGAAATGTTAAAATGCGGGTATCCCCCGCATTTTATTTTTGGGGCTGAAATATAGATGTGATAGTTATATTTAAGGGGGTGGGCTCTTGCGGGTTTTGTTTTTAGAAAATCATCATATCTGGATCTATGGCTTACCCAATGGCTTTCGTGATGCAGGACATGAAGTCCTGATTACAGGCATAGAGCGGGAAGATACAATTACCGAAAAAATTAGCCAGTTTAAGCCCGATCTGGCGTTAATGCTTGGCTGGACGGAGCAGCATGTGGCGGCCAAGCGAAAGTGGATAAGGAAATGTATCTCAACCGAAGATATCCCGCTAATTTACTGGGCCACCGAGGACCCAATCCACAGTCAGGTATTAACTGTGCCCTTTATTATGCAGGCTCGGCCTGATTTTGTTTTTACTGTAAGTAAAGAATTGGTCGCTTATTATGAGAAATTGGGATTCCCGGCGGCTCACCTGGACTTCGGTTATCATCCCAGTGTGCATAAGCGGACTGAAAAGATGGATGAATATAGCTGCCGCCTGGCGGTTGTGGCCAACGCCTATCCGGGAGTTATTAAGGTATATCCCGACTTTTTTCGCTTAGAATCTTTAGCCATTTTAATAGTTCCGCTGCTAAAAGCAGGACTTAGGATTGATTTTTGGGGAGTTCGCTGGCATGAAATGGATGATATTTTGGGTGTTAAGCTGCCCCGTGAATTTTTGCATGGTTATTTGCCATATGAGGAGGCCTACAAAGTCTATAATTCAGCCGATATTGTAATCGGTCTACAGAATACAAAAACGCAGGTCACGATGAGAACCTATGAAATTCTCGGTTCCGGCGGCTTCCTGCTTACGTCGGCTACACCTGCTGTTAATGAGTTGTTTGAAAGCGGCAAACAGCTTATTGCGGTTGCCTCACCGGAAGAAACGCTCGCCATGGTACAGTTTTATCTAGACCGTCCTGACGAGCGGGAGGCGATTCGAAAGCAAGGTCAGGCGGCTGTAGCAGGACATAGTTATCGACATCGGGCGGAATCAATAATCGCGGCCTTAAAAGCAAGGAAAATTATATAAGTCGAATTTTGTTCTAGCATAAATTTTGACTCATATCTTATCTATGAGTAATAACGAATCAGGAGGGTTGGGCATGAGCATCTTTTGCGACATATGTAATGAGGAACTGCTTTGTGAGCTGCAGCGAGAGATCCGGATGACAATGATTTTGTACACTGTCGACGGGTATGCTTACTATGGTGAGTTGAGCAGAATTTTGGATAATCGAGTCGCTGTATTAGTTCCGGGTATAGGCCAAACGGATGTTATTGTAAGACATCCCGATCAAACCTTTGGACCACAAGGCAGTACAGCTATCCGTGAAAATCAATCCTTTGTTGATCTATGTACTGTAGTGGCCAAGACTTCCCCGCTTAGCGCAATACCGCCGATGTTTGGTTTTTAATATAGGGAAAGGAGAGTGTGATATGACGGAAGAAATTGTTCGGGAAGAAAGTCATAAACTTATCCGAATTCTCAAAGATTATAAGTATAGTGTCATTAATATTAGGGTATTGGGGCAATGGATGTTTACCGGTAAACTGACGCAATTAGAATATGAATTGGCAACATTAACAAACGTAACGGTAACGTCAGGCGCCGGTTTAACGCTTAGTGTATTTGAAGTAGACCGGGTCACTATCAATCTTGAGGCGATAACTTCGATTGGGGAGCCTGCTTTTTTACCATATTAAATATCGTAGAAGGTAGCGATTTTCGAATGAGCAAAGGGTTTATCCTTGGTTCATTCTTTTTTGAATAAAAAATATAGTCGCTAACTATAACTTCCCTCTTGACAAGGAGCGGGAAGTGATGCAATAATGTATACCAAGATACATTACACATAAACATATGTAATACAAGAAAGTGCAACTAGGGTTCCACTGGCGGCGGCCAGGTTCGGACCGAGCGTTGCAGGTGCAGATCGGCTGATTTGCATTACACCGTGAGTATAAAAGACTCTGCGGCAAGTTTCTTTCGGGAAGGCTTGTTTGCGGTTTTTTTATACTTATTTTTATTAGAACAGGTTGATCATCGGATAAAGGTGAGGATTGGGATAAAGGCTATAGCGCATACCGATGCAGAGAGCCGGTGGTTGGTGCAAACCGGAGCGGGGCTGTAGTTGTTACGTCGCCCATGAACCGCTTAGCTGAAATGCTATGATAGGATAGGCTAAGCCGAGGCCGTGCGTTAAACGGAAATGCTGTAATGGCTATGAGGTCAAAAGTAGGGTGGTACCGCGATAAACATCGCCCCTATTGACGGTTTTTACTGTCAATAGGGGCGATTATTTTTTACTAAAAAGGAGGTAGTCAGCGTGAAGAAGAGGATGATTTCCGTACTTGTCAGCAACCAGCCGGGGGTCTTGATGCGAGTGGCAGGTTTAATATCGCGCCGGGGCCATAATATTGACACTTTGGCAGTCGGCGAAACTGAGGATCCCCGTTACTCGCGAATTTCCATTGTCCTGCAGGCCGATGATTCGATGACAAAGCAAATTATTAAACAGCTTGCCAAGCTTATTGAAGTGGTTACAGTAGGAGAGCTGCCAATCGATGGCGCAATGGTAACAGGGATTGCCTTGATTAAAGTCCGTAGTGTAAATCAATGGGAGCTTTATGAATTAATCGAATTATTCCGGGTAAAAGTTGTTGATTCAACGGCAGATGCAGTTACCTTCGAGGTAACCGGCGATGAGGACAGAATTCACACTGTTCTTGAGCGGCTGAGACCATTCGGAATTTTAGAGATGGTCCGTACCGGGATGCTCGGGCTTCAGCGGGGCGGCCAAACCTTACAAACCGGAAATCCAAAGCGGGACACTCAAAATCCCTATTATTGGGTAAATAACCAATTTGCAGATGCTGTTGGCGCAATTTAATAAAAAGATCCGACTGGTCTGCTGATTATATTAAATAAAAATTAATTCGGGAGTGAAGAAAATGATTAAAATGTACTATGACCATGATGCTGATTTGACAAATCTTCAGGACAAAACAGTTGCTATTATCGGTTATGGCAGCCAGGGTCATGCTCATGCGCAGAACCTTAGAGACAGCGGTGTAAGCGTTGTAATTGGACTGTATGAAGGAAGTAAATCATGGGCTAAGGCTGAGCAGGACGGTTTTCCGGTTGCTACTGTTGCGGATGCTGTGAAACAGGCTGATATTGTTATGATTCTGGTTCCGGATGAGAAGCAAGCAAAAATTTACCGGGAGGACATAGCGCCTAATCTTAAACCGGAAGCAGCGCTTGCTTTTGCTCATGGCTTCAATATTCATTTCGGGCAAATTACTCCGCCCCAAAATGTCGATGTCTTTATGGTGGCTCCCAAAGGACCGGGACATTTAGTCCGCCGGGTATTTACTGAAGGCGCCGGCGTACCTTGCTTATTTGCCATCCATCAGAATTATACCAATAAAGCTTACGAGATTGCCTTGGCTTATGCCAGAGGAGTCGGTGGAACCAGGGCTGGTGTCCTTGAGACAACTTTTAAAGATGAAACGGAAACTGATTTATTCGGTGAACAGGCTGTATTGTGCGGTGGGGTAACCGAATTGATCAAAGCCGGTTTTGATACTCTAGTTAAAGCCGGTTATCGGCCAGAACTAGCATACTTTGAGTGTCTCCATGAAATGAAGCTGATTGTGGACTTGATGTATGAAGGCGGCATGGCCGGCATGCGTTACTCCATAAGCGATACTGCTGAATATGGCGACTATATGATTGGCAAACGGATTGTTACCGATGAAACACGTGCTGAAATGCAGAAAGTTCTTAAAGAGATTCAGGATGGAGAATTTGCGCGCAATTGGATATTGGAGAATCAAGCCAACCGTCCAAAATTTAATGCAATTCGGCGCCAGGAGGCAGACCACCCAATTGAGGAAGTCGGCAAAAAGCTGCGGGGAATGATGTCGTGGCTTAAGCGCTAAAATCCTAAAGAGTGTCATGATAAGGAGGAGAACTGATGAAACTATCCGGTGCCAAGGTAGTAATTGAATGTTTGCTTGAGCAGGGAGTCGATACTGTTTTTGGGTATCCCGGAGGAGCGGTACTCCCTTTATATGATGCGCTACAGGAATCACCAATCCGGCATATTCTGACGGTACACGAGCAGGGGGCGGCTCACGCTGCCGATGGCTATGCCAGAGCAACCGGCAAGGTCGGCGTGTGTATTGCGACTTCCGGTCCGGGCGCTACCAATCTAGTTACCGGAATTGCTACGGCTTACATGGACTCTGTGCCTCTAGTTGCAATTACGGGGCAGGTTGAACGCAGTTTGATTGGGCGAGATGCTTTTCAAGAGGTGGATATAACGGGAATTACCATGCCGGTTACCAAACACAACTTTCAGGTAAAAAAAGCTCAGGAGTTACCGGCAATTCTTCGTGGTGCTTTTTACATTGCACGCACTGGTAGACCAGGGCCAGTTCTAGTCGATATACCTAAGGATATTATGTTGGCGAATTTGGACTATATTAAACAAAACACTGCATTGCGGGAGGCTGAGGATTCCGAACCTCAATTGCAGCTCTTGATTAAGGCGGCGGCAGTAATTAATACTGCTCGCCGGCCTGTTCTGGTAGTTGGCGGGGGGACCGTTGATGCCGCAGTACAAAAGATTGTCGTTAAGCTTGCTGAGCAAACCGGAATCCCGGTAGTGTCAACTTTGATGGGGCTAGGGTGCATGCCGGCCGAACATCGCCAGTTTTTAGGGCTTACCGGTATGCATGGAACAAAAGCTGCTAACCAGGCAATTCGCAACGCTGACGTGATTATTGCTGTCGGGAGCCGGTTTAATGACCGCGTGACTGGAAATCGCTCCGCCTATTCGTCCCAAAAATGCATTGTTCATATTGATGTTGATCCGGCGGAAATTGATAAAAATATTGAAACTGATATCGGCTTAAATGGCAATTTGCTCAAAGTTCTTCCCCCGCTGTCGGCGCAATTGACGCTTCGTCCTGAAGAACTGACCGAATGGTGGGCAGAAATTGAGGAGTGGAAAGAACGTTTTTATAAACCGCTTACTGATGACAAATTAACTGCGCCTTGGGCAATGAAGTTCATTAATGAAAAAACCGCGGAAGGGTCGTTTGTATTTGTTACCGATGTCGGCCAGAATCAAATTTGGGCGGCTCAAGGACTGTTCATTCGCTCGAATCGCGGCTGGATAACTTCCGGCGGGTTAGGTACGATGGGATTTAGCGTTCCGGCAGCGTTGGGAGCACAAATCGGGGTTCCGGATAAGCGTGTAATCTGCATTTGCGGCGATGGCGGAATTAAAATGACCGGTAATGAGTTATACACCATTGCTGCTAATAACCTGCCGGTTATTACGATAGTTATCAACAACAGTGGATTGGGAATGGTTCGTCAGCTGCAGCATCTTTTCTACGGCAAACGCTATTCTTCTAGCAATTTACCATACCCGGTAAACTATGTGAAATATGCCGAAGCCTTTGGATTGCGAGCCGCGGAGGCTAACAGTCAGGCAGAATTTTGCCATGCTTTTGCGCAAGCCTTGGATTCGTTTGAACCTAGTTTAATTGTGCTAAATGTTCCCCCTGATGATTGGGTAGAGCCAATGGTAACTCCGGGGGCGGAAATTAATCGTTTTGTGACATTTTGACGCAATCTAACCCTAAAGTTAATTAAAGCGGCACTGACTGAGGTAAGTGCCGCTTTTGGTTGCTTTTGGCATTTAAAGCGGATTTGACAGTAGTTTTTGAATTTTACATATCTTTCTGAAAGTAATAGAATTAAAATTAGGAAAAAAGTATCAATTCAGAAGATTCTTCGCTGGCAGGCAGTTTAGACAAGACTCAGCAGTAAGCTCTGATGTTTAAAACGGTCTAAGCAGAGAATCAAGGCTATTTTTAAGGGGGATGGAGTAATGACAACAAAGAAAAGAAGAATGAAAACTATGGACGGCAATGGGGCGGCAGCTCATATTTCTTATGCTTTTACCGATGTAGCAGCAATATTCCCGATCACTCCCTCATCTAATATGGCAGAAAGTGTTGACGAATGGGCGGCCAAAGGCAGGAAGAATATCTTTGGCCAAACAGTGGAAATTGTCGAGATGCAGTCAGAAGGCGGCGCAGCCGGTGCTGTGCATGGCTCGCTGCAGAGCGGAGCCCTAACTACTACCTATACTGCTTCTCAGGGCCTTCTGCTAATGATTCCTAATATGTATAAAATTGCCGGCGAGCTGCTGCCAGGGGTATTCCATGTAAGCGCTCGGGTCATAGGCGCAAATGCCATTAGTATTTTCGGCGATCATTCCGATGTTATGGCGACTAGGCAGACAGGTTTTGCTCTACTGGCCGAAAGCAGCGTACAAGAGGTAATGGATTTAGCCGGAGTCGCGCACTTAGCGGCAATCAAGGGAAAAGTTCCCTTTTTAAACTTCTTTGATGGCTTCAGAACTTCCCATGAGGTTCAAAAGATTGAAGTGTTAGAATACGACGAATTGGCAGAACTCCTGGATAGAGAGGCATTAGACGAGTTCCGTCGCGGGGCGCTCAATCCTGACCATCCGACCTTAAGAGGAACGGTGCAAAATCCTGATATTCATTTCCAACAGCGCGAAGTGTCTAACCGCTATTATCAGGCGCTGCCTGAAATTGTTGAAGGATATATGGCGGAAATCACTAAACTTACCGGCCGGGAGTATCACCTGTTTAACTATTATGGGGCACCTGATGCCGATAGAATGATTGTGGCAATGGGCTCAATGTGTCAGACTATTGAAGAAGTAGTTGATTATCTGAATGCGAACGGTGAAAAAGTCGGTTTATTAAACGTTCATTTATATCGGCCGTTCTCAATCGAACATTTCTTTAAATATATTCCCAAAACAGTGAAAAAGGTTGCTGTATTAGACCGGACAAAAGAAATGGGCTCCTTGGCAGAACCTCTCTATCTTGACGTCAAAGCCGCTTTCTACAGCAGCGAATTACGGCCGGTAATTGTCGGCGGCCGCTGCGGTGTGGGCGGTAAGGATATAATCCCGGCCCATATTCATGGTGTTTTTGAAAATCTAAAAGCTGAGCAGCCCAAAGATAACTTTACCGTTGGCATTATTGATGATGTCAACCATTCTTCGCTGCCGTGTGGTCAAGATATCGATACTACTACGCCCGGCACTAAAGCTTGTAAATTCTGGGGACTTGGCTCAGACGGAACGGTCGGGGCCAACAAAAATGCTATTAAGATTATCGGCGATCATACTGACATGTATGCTCAGGCCTACTTTGCCTACGACTCTAAAAAATCCGGCGGGGTTACTATTTCCCACTTACGGTTCGGAAAACAGCCCATCAAGTCACCGTATCTTATCAATAAGGCCGACTTCATTGCCTGCCATAACCAATCATATGTCCACAGCTACAATGTGCTGGAGGGACTCAAAAAGGGCGGCAGCTTCTTGCTCAACTGCAGATGGACTCCCGAAGAACTCGAAGCTAACCTACCGGCCGATATGAAACGCTATATTGCTGAAAATGCTATTAAATTCTATACGATCGATGCGGTCGGCATTGCCCAGGAAATAGGGCTTGGCGGACGAATTAACATGATCATGCAATCGGCCTTCTTTAAAATTGCCGATATTATTCCGCTTGAAGACGCTGTGAAGTACTTGAAAGATGCCGTTGTCCAATCTTACGGCAAAAAAGGCGATAAAATAGTTGCTATGAATAATGCCGCTATTGACAAAGGGGTCGAGTTAATCGTTCAGATTAATGTTCCGGCTGCTTGGCAGAATGCTCAAACAGAAAAAGTCGCAACCGCAGCAAAACCGGCATTTATTGAAAATATTCTGGTGCCGATGAACCGTCAGGAAGGCGATAAATTACCGGTAAGCGCATTCCTTGGCCTAGAAAGCGGTACATATCCGCTGGGAACTTCGGCATACGAAAAACGCGGTATCGCAATCGATGTTCCTGAATGGGAAATGGATAAGTGCATTCAGTGTAATCAATGTTCCTATGTTTGTCCGCATGCAGCCATCAGACCGGTGTTGATCAGTGCTGAGGAAATGGCAGCAGCCCCGGCAGACTTTACCGCTAAAGCAGCAATTGGAGCAAAAGATTTGAGCTTCAGAATTGCAGTTTCGCCGCTTGATTGCACCGGCTGCGGCAACTGTGCTCAGATTTGCCCGGCTAAAGAAAAAGCTTTGGTTATGAAACCTTTGGAAACTCAGCTCGCGCAAGCTCCGTTGTGGGATTATGCGATGAGCCTTTCACCAAAAGCCAATCCGGTAAATCCGTTTACCGTTAAAGGCAGCCAGTTCGAACAGCCGCTCTTAGAGTTCTCGGGAGCTTGCGCGGGCTGCGGGGAAACCCCTTACGCCAAACTTGTAACTCAGCTGTTCGGCGATAGAATGATGGTGGCCAATGCCACAGGATGTTCCTCAGTTTGGTCAGGCAGCACGCCGTCCATTCCGTATACCAAGAACCATCGCGGCCATGGACCGGCTTGGGGAAATTCACTGTTTGAAGATAACGCCGAATTTGGCTTGGGGATGCATCTAGGCGTAAAACAATTGAGAAAGCAACTGGCTGTTGACATCGAAAAAGCCGCGCAAATGGACTTAGGCGACGATTTCACTAAGGCTTGTCAGGAATGGTTGGATGGCAAAGACAACAGCCAAGGCACCCGGGCAAGAGCTGATAAATTAATTGCTGCCTTAGAAGCTGTCAAAGGCGATAATGAATTACTGAATGATATCTATAATAACCGTGACTTTTTAGTAAAAAGATCACAGTGGATATTCGGCGGTGACGGTTGGGCTTACGACATTGGTTTCGGCGGCCTTGACCATGTCTTGGCTTCGGGCGAAGACGTAAATGTTCTGGTATTTGATACTGAAGTATACTCTAATACCGGCGGTCAGTCGTCTAAAGCTACCCCGACCGCGGCAATTGCCAAATTTGCGGCCAGTGGTAAGAAGACTAAGAAGAAAGATCTTGGCATGATTGCTATGAGCTATGGATATGTATATGTAGCACAAATTGCCATGGGCGCTGATAAAAATCAAACTCTTAAAGCCATTGCCGAGGCTGAGGCTTATCCGGGACCGTCCCTGATTATCGCATATGCACCATGTATCAATCATGGCTTGAAGGTTGGTATGGGATGCAGCCAGCTTGAAGCTAAACGGGCGGTAGACAGTGGCTACTGGGCACTATATCGTTATAATCCCGAACTGAAAGAAACGGGCAAAAATTCATTTACGCTTGATTCTAAAGAGTCGACTATGAACTTCAGAGAGTTCCTGATGGGTGAAGTTCGGTACTCGTCGCTATTAAAAGAGTTCCCGGAAATGGCTGAAGCTTTGTTTGCTAAAACAGAAAAAGACTCCAAGGAAAGACTGGAAAACTATAAACGGTTAGCCGGTTATACCGGGGAAGCCGCCAAAGAAGCAGCAGCCGCAAAAGAATAGCAGAGTTTCCTTCCTTGTCTCTGAGGTATAAGCCCGGGGATTGACAACTTAGGATAAATGAATTACAATGTAATCTACATAGCTATATGAATTGAGATAGAGGTGCGGCATAATAAGAGTATGTTCCCGGAGCTGCCAGCAATGACGGGCACAGAAAGGATTATCCGCCGAAGCAGTGGTTTTTTGGCTGAGAACCTATGCTGGTTCTGTGTTGAATAAGTGCAGAACTGTCATACGAATTTAGTCGTATGGAGTGCTATCTTGCGCTGCTAGGCATGAAAGAGACATTGTACAGGCGGTTTGCGAGATGGTTGCAAACCGCTTTTTTATTTGGAAATATAGCAAATTTTGATATGTGGAGGCTCTAACTTTATGGCTGAAAAAAAATTACCTTTCACCAAAGCACAACTGGACGAAATTATTCGGCAGCATCCAACTCCTTTTCATATTTATGATGAAGACGCTATTCGTAAAAACGCTCGCCAACTGCTTGCGGCTTTTTCTTGGGCTCCCAAGTTTAAGGAGTACTTTGCGGTAAAAGCTACCCCGAATCCCTCAATACTAAGAATCCTCCGGGAAGAGGGGATCGGCGCTGACTGCAGCTCCCTGCCTGAAATTATGCTGGCTGAAATGGCAGGTATTACCGGCGAAGATATTATTTTCTCATCCAACGATACTCCGGCTCACGAATATCAAAAAGCCAGAGAAGTCGGTGCGATAATCAATCTTGACGATATCAGCCATATTGATTATTTGGAAAAGCATGCCGGCCTGCCTGAAATGTTATCTTTCCGCTATAACCCGGGGCCGTTGTTGAAAAACGGCAATACCATTATTGGATATCCCGAAGAGGCAAAATACGGTTTGACAAAGGCTCAGATTTTTGAGGCTTACCGGATTGCTAAGGAAAAAGGCGTAAAACATTTTGGTATTCATACAATGGTTATTTCCAACGAACTTAATCCTGATAGCTTTATCGCAACAGCTAACATGATGTTTGACCTTATTGTGGAAATTCATCAAAAGCTTGGTATCGCCATTGAGTTTGTTAATTTCGGCGGTGGTATTGGCATTCCCTATAAACCGGAACAAGAGCCTGTTGATCTTCAGTATGTCGGCCAAGGCATCAAAAAAGCCTACGAAGACAAAATTGCTGCCAACGGGCTTGCGCCGCTGCGGATAGCTATGGAATGCGGCCGTATGATTACCGGGCCTTATGGTTACCTTGTAGCAACAGTACTTCATAAAAAAGAAACCTACAAAAACTATGTCGGACTTGACGCGTGTATGGCCAATCTGATGCGCCCGGCGCTGTACGGCTCTTATCATCATATAACGGTAGTTGGCAAAGAAGACCTTCCGAAAGACCATGTTTATGATGTAACAGGTTCACTCTGTGAAAATAACGATAAATTTGCTATAAACCGTGAGCTACCTAAAATTGATATTGGCGATACTATTGTAATCCATGACGCCGGTGCGCATGGTTTTGCGATGGGTTTTAACTACAATGGCAAACTGCGTTCCGCCGAATTGCTGCTCAAACCTAATGGCATGGTCGAAATGATTCGCCGGGCTGAAACTATCGCTGACTATTTTGCGACACTAGATATCACTGAGAAAGAACTCAATAAGGCTGCAGCTACTGTAGCAAAAGACTAAAGATAACTTTAATATAAGCTAAAAAGACGGATGGCAATTGCTATCCGTCTTTTTAATTGCAAAACGGTGAAATAGTGAGCGGTAAAAAGCTAGCATAGGAAAAACGCTATTAATAGATGTAATCATACCAATTTAAAGCTTTACCATTTCATCTAGCTAAAGTACAATGGAGTACATGAAAAGGCATTTGCCAATTTGACTGGGGGATTAGGAATGAAAAAGATTATTGCATTGGTATTATTAGTTATGATGGCTAGCTTAGTTTTAATAGGCTGTGGCAGCACAAGCACCACAGCGCCGGCTAAGAACAAGATTATTATTGGACTGGACGATAGTTTTCCGCCGATGGGCTTTAGAGATGACAAAAACAATATCGTTGGTTTCGATATCGACATGGCTAAGGAAGCAGCTAAACGTATGGGCATGGAGGTAGAGTTCAAACCTATCGACTGGGCCAGCAAAGAGGTTGAATTAAACGGCAAGCGTGTTGATGCGCTGTGGAACGCTATGAATATCACTGAAGAACGCAAGAAAAATGTGTTGTTTAGCGAGCCTTATATGGAAAGCAAGCAATTGATTTTTGTACCGGCAGGTTCTCCGATTAAAGGTGCTGCCGATTTAGCCGGTAAGGTTGTTGGGGTGCAGCAAACCAGTATTGGTGACGAAGTAGTTGAAAAGGACGCAAAACTCAGAGCATCGCTAAAAGACTTAAAAAAATATCAAGATTGTGTAGCCGCGTTCATGGATCTAAAGGCCGGCCGGCTTGATGCAGTTGTAACCGACGAAATCCTAGGTAGATATTATATGTCAAAAGAGCCCGGCAAATATATAGCAATTGAACAGCCACTCGGTGAAGTCGGTGTATATGGCGTTGGTTTCAGAAAAGATGATAACGAGCTGCGCGACAAAGTTCAAAAAGTTCTGGACGAAATGAAGAAAGATGGAACATCAGCCAAGATTTCTGAAAAATGGTTTGGTGCAAATATTGTGAAATAGTAGAAAAGCCAACGGCAGTTGACGTTGGCTTTTCCTATTGTTGGGAGAGGACTTAATGTATTTTGTATACATTAAGTCCTTGATAAACTCTTGTAGGATTATATAATATTATGTCGAATTATTCTTATAGTGCAACTGGTATACCACATATCATAGGCCAGGCATGGTGAGGAGTTTAAAATGAAACTTAACCGAATACCTAAATTAGTATCATACAAAGAAAGAGTTTATAACGAATTAAAACACGCTATTATCAATCATGATATTAATCCAGGTGAAACTCTCAATGAAAGAACTTTGGCAAATGACCTGGGCATTAGCCGCACGCCAATCCGCGAGGCGTTACAGCTGCTTGAAAGCGAAGGCTGGGTTATCACTGAACCGTGTAAGGGTACATGGGTGAAGGAAGTTACCTTGGAGGATATTGACGAGGTTTTTCAAATGAGACTGGCTCTCGAACCTTTCGCTGTTGGACTAGCTGCCGATAAAATAAATGAGTCTGTTCGAAAAGCCTTAAACGCGCTTTACGCAAAGCAAAAACGCCTTTGCAAAGAAGTGAGTCCGTTAGAATTCACAGATATAGACATGGATTTTCATATGTATTTGACCAGTTTATTGGGAAACCACAGGCTAAACCAGACCATCAGCGGTTTAATGGATATCATGAATATGTATATTATTCGAACCATCAAAAACCAAGCCAGATATGCTGTTGCTGCCGAGGAGCATGCTGCAATTATTAAAGCCTTAGCGGAAAAAGATGCGGTTGGAGCTCAGCAAGCAGTAACTTTTCACCTCAAGCAAGCGCAGGCGTCAATTCACCGTGACTTTGCTGAATGGAAAAAGAATTCCCACACAAACTAGTTGTTAATGGTGTCTTGCTAACGTAACTAGTTTTTAAACTCTTAAGTGGTATACCGCATTCCATATTTTGCATGCAAAAATCCAAATATGGATAAAATTCTTTTCAAATTTACTTCGACAGGAAGCCGATTGTATTGTTGGAAAGACGTTTCGAATCTAAAATGTGTTAAGGAGGAAGGAAAATTTATGACAACAGCTCAAATTTTAATGACATTAACATTATTGTTAATGGTTTCCGGACGAACTCCGCTTTATCTTACCGCTATTATTGGTTCGGCTGTCGCAGGTATCGCTGCCGGTTTCCCACTCTCGGGGAAGGCTGATGTTACCATTCTAAAACTGATTAATAGCGGGTTAAATCCGGTTATCGCCGATATGGCAGGTGTACTGTTATTTATCGGTATCATGGAAAAAACCGGGTTTCTTGATATCATTATCCGCAAAATAATGCAAATTGGTGTAAAGGCAGGCGGCGGTCCTGGCATTGCCGCAGCAGGAACTTTTGCAGCAGGAGCGATTGGCGCCCTTACTGGTTTTACTCAGCCGGCTATAACGGCTGTTGTTACAGGTCCAGCAGCCATAAAATTCGGCCTTCATCCTAATAAAGTTGCAGGTATTCATGGTCATGCCGGTCATTTTGGCAACTTTGCCGGCTTTACCCATCCTACGCAAGTTGCAGTTATTGCGACAGCGGCCATTGGCTTTGGCGCGATCAATGTTGTTGGTGCAATAGTAGGGTTATCAATCATCGCGTTTAGCTATTTCCGTATGCAACGCGATCTTAAGAAATCAGGTTTCAAACTTTCGGCTGAAGAATTAGCTGAGGTTAAAAATGCGACAGAGTCAAAGCATAGTACCTCATTTAGTCTGGCCATTCTTCCATTCGTGGTATTTTGTGCTGGTTTCGTACTCGGCTATCCAGTATTCTTTATGGGGGCAATTGCTGCTGTTTTGGTCGCTTTAATTGCTAAAATCTCTATGAGTGAAGGCGAATCAGCTATGCTGCAAGGAGTTGGAAGAATTGCGACTCCGTTAGTTGCTACAATCGGATTCTTGTTTATGTCTGCCGTAATGAACAAAATTGGTCTGGTACAGTTAGTCTCTGAACTATTTGGACCTATTGTAGCTATTGCTCCAATCCAAGCTATGCTGCTAGTTGCAGCTGTTACTGGCTTATTTACTCAGTCAAACGGTGCTTCGGCTGCCATCGTTGTACCGTTCCTGCAGGTTGTCCTTAATGCTGGCGCAGATCCGCTCGCAGCAGCTTGTGCAGCAGCCGGCGGCGCAGCTATCATGCAGTACTTCCTGACAGGTGGCCCTGTTGCGGCATTGTCAACTGTTATTCCGGTAGTACCGGGTTCAGAGCTCAAGGCAGCTAATAGGTTCCAGCGTCCGTCAATCCTCTTTGGTTTATTTGTCCTCTTTGTTATTACCCTATTCATATGATGACCAAGAGGCTGAATACTCCCAGCTTCTTTAGTGGGAGTATTACAGCCTCTAAGTCCCTATAGAAGTTCGGCTAAGCTTCTGGTGGTTAAATTCCATCTGAAGAAAGCCTCACTTTATCTAAGGAGGCGGCAAATGAAAGTTTCTTTAGGTTGTAATCATAAGGGTAAAGTAGCCATAGCCGGGCATGTCGGTTGTGGTCATTGCCATAGTCACAAGCAATTTGTTCAGGATGACTCTGTAGGCTTAGCCGTTGTCTTAGCTCTATTCAAAGAAGCGACAGGCTTATCCTTACGGATAAAAGATATCCGGACAAAGACGGGCTTACAGGGTTATATTGAAGTGGAAACAGAATCAGGCGGCGTCGGTCGGGCAACCGCCCGGAGGGGTATCACAGTGCAGGAAGCGCAGCTTGCAAGAACCTTGATCGGCCGCCAGACCATAAGAACACATACTTTGACAATGGAGGCCTATGGTCGGTTCTACGGCCAAGGTATTCATGAAGCGCCTGTGGCCTTGCAAACAGCGCTGGCTAATGCGGCATTGGACAGCTTTGTCAAAAATTTCCCCGACAAATTTGTTTGGGGTTACGAAGATGTTGTTGGCTCGTGCGGTCTGATTGCAGGAACTACTCTTGATATCGGCGGTATTCCAACCGCGGTACTTGGCACAGTCAATGCTTCGATTGGCGGAATTGGCCCTAATGAAGATTTAGAGGGTAATGCAGCAGCAGGAATAAAACGTGAGCTTATGGATAAGCTAGGCATGCTTGAACTTCCGACTATTGTGATCGAAGGGAAAGTGTATTGGCCTGCTTTATCTGATATTATTGATGAACCTACATATTTGGTTAGGGCTTCTGATATCGATAACCCGATTGTGGCCCAAAGTATAGTATCCGCTGCGCAGAAATTGGGGCACAAGGTTACTCTTAATATGGAAAGCTTGAAACGTGTTCCAGGCGCTATGGCGCAGCAAACGTATGATTTAGGGGCGAAAATCGCTGCACTTGGTGAACAACTTAAAACAGCTGAGTATGCGCAGGATAAAGTAAACATTTTAGCAGAACTTGCTGCAGTAGTAAGCCAAGATGGTGCCGGAATAAGCTTTATGAGCAATAAGCTTCATGAAGTTATTGGCGGTATCGGTATGATTCATGGAACAAGCGCGGTCTTAAGTTATGTCGTTCCGCGTCCATATCATGAAGAATTCGTTGTTCCTTATGCAACTCTGGACGATATAAAAAATTATGTGACTATTATTAAAAACTCTGTCAGAGAAGTACATCAAGTATTGCCTAACGCCCTAGACTATGTTAAGACCAATATTAATACAAGTCCGCTTGATCAGTTTATCTTGAAAGGATGATGAACTATGTGCGCTCAAAAGGTTGTAATAATTACTACTGGCGGAACAATAGCGATGCGCTATGATCCGGTACAAAAAGGTTTGTGCCCGGCTGTAACCGGACCTGAGCTGATTGAAGCTGTTCCTGAATTAAAATCAGCAGCACTTGTCGAAGTTGTCGAGTTCGCCAATATTCCGAGTCCGCATATGACACCGCGCTTAATGTTTGAGTTGGCTCACAAAGTTGATGAGCTTGCGCAGCGTGACGATGTGGCCGGAATTGTCATAACGCATGGCACCGATACTTTAGAAGAAACAGCTTATATGCTTGATCTTGTAGTTAAAACCGAAAAGCCGGTCTGTCTTACTGCTGCAATGAGAAGCTCAGCTGAGTCGAGTCCGGATGGTCCGAAAAATATTTTATGTGCCGTCAAGACAGCTGCTTGTCCAAAGGCTGCTGGCGCTGGTGTATTAGTTGTCATGAATGAGGAAATTCATGCCGCGCTTGAGGTTACCAAAACACACTCTGCCAACCCAAAAACTTTTGCGTCCCCGTACTGGGGTCCGATAGGCTATGTTGATACCGATAGAGTAATTATCCGTCGCAAATCACTGATGCTGCAAAAAATTCAACCGGCCGATATTGTTGAAGATGTACATTTAATCAAAGTTGTTGCAGGCATGGATGACTTCTTCTTCCGCTGCCTGGTGGAAAAGAAGGCTAAAGGCATTGTTGTTGAGGGTTTAGGCCGCGGCAATGTAAATCCTGCTGTAAAAGCTGGCATCAAACTGGCTCGGGAGAATAATATCCCTGTTGTTCTAGCGACCCGTGTTCACGCCGGCCGTGTGCTTGATACATATGGCTATGAGGGCGGGGTAGGCTCGCTAACACAATATGGCATAATTTTGGCTGGAGAAATAACCGGTCAAAAAGCACGACTGAAATTAATTGCGGCGCTTGGTATTACTAATGATGTTGAAAAATTAGCCCGCTACTTTGACAATTAAAAGCTCACAAAAAATGCCCTACGGTTCGAATATGAACTGGAGGGCATTTTTTCTTTTGTCACTTCCGGTGAAGTGGCAACATAAGATGTAGTAGAAAAATATATGGAGGCGATAAAGTTTTGGATATTTTCTGTCGGGAATTAAAGCCTTTTGTCCCGCTTAATATGCATGAAATACGATTTTGGCTGCGTATCATGAAAGAACACTCTCTATTCATCAAGTTAGGGCTGCCTTGTGACCAAACTGAATTAATTTCTGAGGCAGAACAATTCTACAGAGTATTCGCTGACCTTGAAAAAAGAGCTTGTCAAATCGAATGCGACAGTGATTTTAAGCGTTTTGTTGATACGGTAATGGCAGCAGTAAAGAATATTTTTTGCTATAAGAGAAACTTGCTGCATCTGCTAATTGAGTGCAGGATTCGCGGTGGCGGCAACTATCCACTATTAATTGATCATGTTTCACGCGAAGCACTATACTTTTTTAAGATTTTGCAGAAATCTAAAGATGGTGAAATGCGTTATCCCGTTGATTCCATTGTAAGTGAAAATGTTTTCTGGATTAGGATTATGGCTGATCATTTAAAATTTATCCGTGGTCTGCTCGATCCTTCGGAACGTGAACTCGTAGACACATCAAACTCGCTAAGCAACAAATTTGACCAACTGCAATTGCATGCCCGTGATTTCGATAGCATGCTGTGGCATTTCCGCGTGAATAATGACTTCATGCGTTTTCAAAAGGATGTGACTGCCGCGACTATGCAGGTCCGCGATTTTAAGGCAACAGCTGAGGAATTGATTAAGCAATGTGCTGCACTGTCGCTTATACCGCCGCTCCTTGCTGATCATGTCCGTAGAGAAGCAGAACATTTCCTCGAAGTCCTCCAAAGAATCCAAGAAGAGGGCATGGACTGCGATCATCCAAAAGTAATGCATTGCGACTATGGTTTTTAATAAAAGCTGCTCAAGCCCGTGATTACGCGGGCCTTTTATTTTGCAATTGATGGGAGAATTAGCTAATTTATCAGATATGGCAGGAATATGGCAAATATTGGAGAAATGCTTTTATATGGAAATTACAAAGGCTGGTGGAGTATGAAACCATCAAACCAATATTATGTAGGTCAGAGTATTATCTTAACTACGTTGGATAGCAGTACAAGCTATAGTTGCAGGATAGTAAGCAGTTCGGAGTATTTGATCGATATAAGCGTACCTTATCTGCAGGGAAAAATGGTAATCTGGCCGGTTGGGACTAAGCTAAAAGCGTCTATTGCAGATCATCAGGGTGAATTATCCTTCCAAACTGAGATTCTTGGTCGGAATTTTGAGGGGACACGCAGTTATACTATTATGATGCCTCATACAATATCCAGGGTTAATACCGGGAACAGAGAACATTCCAAAACGAGGGTAATTGCCGTTACCAGCGGTAAAGGCGGAGTTGGCAAAACAACGTTGGTTATCAACTTGGCCATTGCCCTGGCTAATTTGGGGAAGCGGGTCTACATTCTTGATTTGGATCTTGGTACTGCCGATGTCGATGTCTTGTTATCAGTTAAGTCGCGTTATAACATTGTTGATTTATTTAACGGCGAGAAAAGTCTACTGGATATTGCGGTTGCGGCTCCGGGCAATATTTTTATAATACCTGGCAGCTCAGGAGTACAGGAACTGACCCATCTTAAAGACCGACAGTTCGCCCAAGTAATCAGTACCTTCAATCAGTTAGACGGGGTATCTGATATTATATTGCTTGATACCGGCGCTGGAATCTCGACAGATGTCTCCAATTTTTTACTAGCCAGTGACGAGGTTATTGTTATTACTACGCCAGAGCCGCATGCTATGATGGATGCCTACGCTATTCTGAAGGTAATGCATATCAATGGCTGCTTGGCAAAACAAATGCTGATAGTCAACAGGGCCGAAAGTGCAGATGATGCGAATTTGGTTGCAGAACGGCTTTTGGCGGTAGTCACTCATTATCTTAAAAAGGATGTTCGGTATTTGGGGTATGTACTGGATGATAAATTAGTAAATCGGTCAGTAAGAGACCAAAATCCGCTGTTGTTATCACATCCTGATTCAAAACCGGCCGAGAACATCAGACGTATTGCCGCTTGCTTGATTAGCAAACCATACCAAAGCAAGGCTGCAGGTGTTACTGGCTTCATCACTAAGCTATACTGGTCATTTAAAGAGAACAAAAAGAGGCTTGGTCTTTAGAATATATGTTATAATTCAAATTGGTGATGATATATGATTATTTTTAAAAATGATTGGCAAGAGCTGCTTGGAGAAGAATTTAACAAAGAATACTATTTAAAGCTGCGAAAATGGCTGATTAATGAGTACCGAACTAAAACAGTCTATCCTGACAAATATGATATTTTCAACGCGCTGCATTATACGGCGTATAATAATGTCAAGGTAGTAATTCTTGGCCAGGACCCTTACCATGGCCCGAATCAGGCGCATGGACTTAGTTTTTCGGTAAAACCGGGAATCGCGCTGCCGCCGTCGTTGCTTAATATCTACAAAGAACTGAAAGACGATGTTGGGTGCTATATTCCGAATAATGGCTATTTGAAGAAGTGGGCAGATCAAGGCGTACTTCTATTAAACACTGTACTGACCGTTGTTGCCGGACAAGCTAACTCCCATAAAAACAAGGGCTGGGAGCAGTTTACTGACAGGGTTATTGAGCTACTTAATAAACGTGCCGATCCCATTGTTTTTATTCTGTGGGGAAGCCATGCTCAGTCCAAGATAAATTTGATAACTAATAAGCACCATTATATTATCAAATCTCCGCATCCAAGTCCGTTATCGGCCAGTCGGGGCTTTTTCAAAAGCAATCCTTTTTCTAAAGCAAATAACATTCTAATGTCGATAGGTAAGGAGCCGATAGACTGGCAGATTGAAAGAATTATGGAGTAGAGTGCAAAATTATGGTATACTATTATCTGGATGATTATAGAAAGCGGTGATGGCTATGAAGAAAAATTTAGTAGCTTGTATAGTAATGCTGACATTTATGATGTTGGTTGCAACTGGATGTGCAGGAAGTAATACGAACACCCAAAATACTCAACCTGAATCTGCCCCTAAGGCGACTGAAATAAGTAATAAGAATAACAGTATCGCATTGTTTGAAACGTCCAAAGGCAATATCCGTATTGAACTATTCGAGGATAAAGTGCCAGTGACGACCAAGAACTTTATCGATCTTGCCAATAAAGGCTTCTACAACGGCGTAATTTTTCATCGCGTCATTGATAACTTTATGATTCAGGGCGGCGATCCCAAAGGTAACGGTACCGGCGGCCCGGGCTATACAATCCCTGATGAGTTCCATCGCGATCTAAAACATGCCGAGGGCGTAATATCAATGGCTAATGCTGGCCCGAATACCGGCGGTTCACAGTTCTTTATAACCCTCCAAGCGACACCTTGGCTGGACAACAAGCATGCCGTATTTGGCCAGGTAATCGAAGGTATGGACGTAGTTAAAACAATCGGCAAGGTTAAAACAAATTCACAGGATAAGCCGCTTGAGGATGTTGTAATTAAGAAGATTACAATTGAGAAAGCTAAATAAAAAAGTGTTTAAGAGCCACTAGCATCGAAAGGTGTAAAGTGGCTTCTTCATTGCTCTGAAGATATTGAAAGGGGATACAACATGAACGGAACTGAACGAAAAAATATCAGACCCGGTATAAAGGTGAAGATTGTCCAGAAACAGCACCAGCGCACCGGGCAACTTACTGAGGGAATCGTGAAAGATATTCTGACCAGCAGTCCAGTCCATCACCGGGGGATTAAGGTCAGGCTGACTGATGGGATTATTGGCAGGGTGCAGGAGGTTTTGGAATAACCAAAGAAAAAAGCGCTCCTTTCCGAGCGCTGCGAGAGTGCATGTGAACTTTTTGGTTTTATATTAGAAGTTGTATGTTACGCCAAAGCCCCAGCCTTTAACTTCGGAATCAGTCGTTAAATCGGGTCCGACTATGCCAACTAATTTCATATCGTCAACTTTCATATCGCGATAGTTGACGTTGAAATCAATATCTTTGGCAACTTTATATCCGAGGCCCACTTCCCAGTTCCGATAATCGCTGCCAAATGAAGCAATACCATAGGTAGTGAAGTCTTTGTTTAGCGGTTTAACTGCTACAACACCAAATTGCCAAATATTTTTATCATCGCCCTGAATAGCAAAATGATCAACAATTGGCGAATAGCCAACTTTAACGCTTGGATTTGCTCTTACTATGCCTGTAAAGAGAGAAAAGTTTTTATCTAGTTTATAAAGGACATTATATTCTTCTACTCTAGTTTTTGATTCGAAATTTAATGTAGGTATTTCAGGCCCTTCAGAGGCTAAGGACTTGCTTAGTGCAGTAGTGGATTGAGGTTCATAAATTCCACCGAAAGGAATAGCTAGATTTCCCGTAGGCGTTGCTTGGCGGTATTGTAGTGCCCAATTGTTTCCAATACCATAAGTAAAACCCCACTCTACATTGCTGTCTCCGTCGAAACCAACTTTACCAGTATCTAAATCTGTACCTTTGACTCCCAAGCTTGCATCGTAGTCAGGACTTACCCGATAGTTTAAATCCAAAGCAGCCTTACCTTTTGAATAGTCCGTAAGCGGACTGGCAAAAGCCACACTGGATAACGCGAAGATAAATAAGATTGCCAATACACACTTTCTCATTTTGAATCCTCCTAAATTTCTTAAATGGTTCATAGGCATACACTCTCGCTAACTTGTCCATGATCACCAGTGTTTTTATTATTTTCTAATTTAGTTAGGCAGCAGGTTTGTCTAACTACTCCATTAATATCCATATAGGAATCAAATTATGCATATCATTAAGTAATGTTTTTATAGACATATTTCGACTAAGGTGAAATGAAAGAAACGCAAATATAAAAGTAAATATCCGACAATTACAACCTGAAATTGCCAGTCAAAAAGCCGTGAGAATGCTTATGAATTAAGCATTCTCACGGCTTTTTTTATTTATTTATGTTTATGAATAAAACTTGGACATGGTGGATATAATTTACCAATAATTCCATTAAATGGGACTAAAAAGTTTTCAATGTTTTATAGTAACCATCTTTGCTCCCTGGGTAAGGGAGGTTTTTCTTTGGTTACTAAAGCCGCAACGCTTCAATTTGGAGGTGGTTTTGTAAGTAGCAAAGTGGCTTTAATACAGGATTCTTAAAGCAAATGAGGAGGTTAAATAATGAAACTGGGTAAGATTAGAAAAGGTTTTATTGGTCTCTTATGTATGGCTGTTATTATGTGTGGTACTCCCGCAGTATGGGCTTCAAGTAATGTAGATATCGGCTGTGACGCTCAAGCAGGAGCTGGAGCCGGTAGTGGGAGTGAAAACAATACGGCAGTTGGCAATGATGCTAAAGCTGGTACCGGGCAAAACAGTGATAACAATGTTGCTATAGGATATAATGCTCAAGCTGGAACTGAAAATAACCAGTCAAATAACACAGCAGTAGGGTTTGAAGCTACTGCTAATGGAACTAATACTACAGCGATTGGCGCGGGTGCAACTGCTACCGCTGAAGATAGTGTTGCTATTGGCGGCGGTTCAACAACAGGTGATCGTGCTAATACTGTATCAGTTGGCAGCGCTGGAAACGAGCGCCAAATAATTCATGTTGCTGATGGTGTAGCCCCAACTGACGCCGTTAATGTTCGTCAGTTAAAGCGAGAGTCTAGCCGAATTGATAAAGTAGGCTCTTTAGCAGCCGCAATGTCCGGTTTAGCTCCGCTTTCCTATAAAGAAGACCAGCCGACTCAAGTTGCAGTTGCAACAGGCATGTATTCAGGCGAAAATGCACTTGCCGCTGGTATTTACCACTACACGAAGGAAGATGTTTTGCTAAATGCTGCTTTTGCAATTAGCGGAAGTGAAAAGATGGGACGCGCGGGATTAACAGTACGTTTAAAGAAATCTAAAGATAAAGAACAAAATTCAGCACCGGCAGATCCACTAGCCCCCATTACTCCAGTGGCCCCAGTTACTCCGGCTAATCCTGTAGTTCCTGCTTCACCTAAAGCTCAGTCAGTAGTCCCGGAGCAGGTGCCTGTAACGGCTGTAACTCCTGAAGCAGTTGAAACTATGGCTCAAGTGAGTATAAATGAAAGTGATTCAGCGATTACTGATAATGAAGTGAAGGGTTAGAAATGCAGCTAAGTATGGCATTTCTGATAGGAGGAAAGACATGAAACTAAGTAAATGGGGGAAAGTGTCGGTCGTTACATTGTGCTTAGCGGTGCAGACGCTTTATGTTGCACCGGCGTGGGCTTCGGTTAGTGGAAATGTGGAAAATGGTGCAGGTGCTGAAGCTGGACGACCTTACCATAAAGTTCTTTGGTTTGAAATTAGTCCTAATACGGAAAACGTTGCTGATGGCGATCATGCTCGTGCGGGAAACGGTGAACTAGGTTTCAACGATAATAATATTGCAATCGGAAGCCACGCAGAAGCGGGGAATGGTGATGCAGGAGGTAACGATAATAATCAAGCTAAAGGCGATTATGCACGAGCCGGGAATGGTGATTTTGGAAATAACAACAACAATATTGCAGAAGGAAATCATGCAGAAGCCGGAAATGGTACAAATAATAATGGCAACATCTCAGATGGCGTCGGTGCGAAGGCAGGAAATGGAGCTAATAACGCTAGTAATAAAGCAACAGGTATTGGTGCAACAGCTGGTAACGGTGGTGAAAGTATATTAGGAGTTGGAATTGGCGGTGGTAATATAAGTAATACTGCTAATGGAGATTATGCATCAGCGGGAAACGGTATTGGTAATAAGAATAACATCGCTAATGATGCTAATTCAACAGCAGGAAATGGATTTAAAGTGGACGATAACTACATAGGCGGATTCAATGAAGAGAATAATGCATCTAACGGAGGATCTGCTGGTAATGGCATTCTAAACAAAAATAATATCGCTGATGGTGAGTCTGCTAAAGCAGGTTACGGTGTTTTGAACATGGGTAATGAAGCCTATGGGAAGAATGCACAAGCTGGCAACGGTGGTAAATCCGAAGATGGTGAGATACTGATTGGTGGCGGCAATATCGGCAATGTGGCAGACGGCCAAGGATCTAAAGCCGGTAATGGAACACTAAATGTTGGAAATATTGCAACCGGTAAGGACTCAAGAGCTGGAAATGGGATGGGAAATGGTGGTAACGTTGGTAATAATGGTGGTGTGGCCGGTGAAGGAAGCTTAAACTTCTTTAATTACGCTGATGGAAATGGTGCTACTGCTGGTAATGGCACTAAGAACATTTTAAATGGCTCATCAGGTGAATCCGCTCAAGCGGGAGACGGAAATAGGAATATTGCCAATTTTGCAATTGGAGATCGATCCAGAGCTGGAAATGGTGACGATAATAAGGTTAATATCGCCGCAGGACAAGCGGCAGAGGCTGGAAATGGAGAAAGAAACAGCCTTAACTTTGCAATAGGTGATGGTTCTAAAGCAGGTAACGGAAATGACAATATGCAAAACGTAGCTATTGGTACTTCAGCATCAGCAGGTACTAACGGCAATAACAATTCCAACAATATAGCGCTAGGCGCATTAGCATCAGCAGGCAGTAATGGCAACGACAACACTAACAATACGGCAGTTGGCGTATTGGCAGCCGCCGGTAACGGTGACAGCAACAATAATAACAAGGCATTTGGTCTTGGCGTAGCCGCAGGCAATGGCAACGGTAACACCGACAATACAGCAGCAGGCGTATTGGCAGTCGCAGGCAACGGTAATGGCAATGAAAATAACAAGGCATTTGGTCTTGGCGTAGCCGCAGGTAATGGCAACGACAATACTAACAATAAGGCAGTAGGCGTATTGGCAGCCGCCGGCAACGGTTATGACAACGATCACAATAAAGCCGAAGGCATATTTGCAGCAGCGGGTAATGGCGCGGAAAACGACCGTAATAAAGCTAAAGGCGTGCTAGTAGCCGCAGGCAATGGCTACGACAATGATCGAAACGAAGCTTATGGTTTTGCGGCAGCAGCCGGTAATGGCGCGAAAAATGATATGAATCTGGCACTTGGCCATGAAGTAGCAGCCGGCAACGGTATCGGCAATGACTTCAATGCTGCAATTGGTCATAACTCAAAAGCTGGAAACGGTACATTCAATAATCAGAACCTATCTCTTGGTGGAAATGTTGCAGCTGGTAATGGTATAGGTAACGACAGGAATGCAGCAGTTGGTAGTAACGCAGCAGCCGGAAATGGCTGGTTCAATGACCAAAATTCAGCCATCGGTCATGATGCTTATGCGGGTAATGGTATGTATAATGACAATAACCTGGCATTAGGCCATGATGTGTGGGCAGGTAATGGCACAGGTAATATTGGTAATGTTGCAATAGGTAATCACGCTCAAGCCGGTAATGGTAATGGTGAGATTGGCAATACAGCTATGGGTTTCAAAGCACATGCCTCTGGATCAAGTAGTACGGCTATCGGCTCTAACGCTAGTGCCACTGCCCATAACAGCGTTGCAATAGGTGCAAATTCAAATGCAGATCGTGATAACACGGTTTCTGTCGGTAGTAAAGGTAACGAACGCCAGATAACTAATGTTCAAGCAGGCGTCTATCCTACAGATGCTATAAATGTTAGTCAGCTTGATTGGCTAAGCAATCGAATTGATAAAGTTGGAGCTCTGTCAGCAGCAATCTCCGGGCTAGCTCCGTTAGCGTATAAACCGGATCAACCTACTCAAGCAGCATTCGGATTCGGTACTTATTCCGGGGAGAACGCCTTTGCGTTAGGTTTCTATCACTATACTAATCAAGACGTTCTACTCAACCTTGCTTTCGCAACTAGTGGTAGTGAGCAAATGGGACGTTTTGGTGTTACACTTCGTTTCAATACAGCTAGCCACAACAAAAAAAATTCCAGTGAAACGATTGAGCCTCTACCAAACACTGAAAGCAAATCAGCTGATTCATCTACAACTGCTTAACAATCGAAGAAGTATAAGCATGAAACAGGGAACACGGTTCGTGTTCCCTGTTTTCAATAGATCATGTCAGAGATTGCCCTAGCTATTGTCTCCTATTTAATTACTACACCCTTTGTCCAGACATAAAAAGGATAGTATCCGACAAGAGTTCCGTCTACAAAAATATTAAACGCATAAAATCCTTCTTCCGGGAAGGTTATATTCCAATCAATAATTTTGGTATCCAATGCTCCTGGTCTAGCCAAGAACATATAGAAGTCACATTTGGTTAAAATCTTCTTTCCAGAGTAATCGGTAAGTATAATAGTACTTTCCGGAGATTCATAGCGGGCAGTCGCAACAAATGTTGTCAATGTCTTGAAACGTACATTTAGTGGAAATCTATCCCCGGCAAAGCCGGTCGCAATTCCGCTTAACGTGGAAACGCCATTAGGCTGCTGGAATACTTCGCCGCCCATCATATGGCTCGATACAAAGACCGGCTTGTCATCGTTAGAAACCTTAATTCCTGCAAATGCTACCTGAGATGAAAGTAATATTGTCAGAGTCAGAAATAAGGCAATGATAATTTTTCGTTCCATATGAAAACCTCCTGCAAATATATATGTAAACAATTCTGCAATTTCCAGTAATTCCCTTTAAACAAATTCCAACAATATCGTAGATATATCGCCTCAAAAATAAAGACAGGTAACTAATGTTACTTGTCTTTATTAACTATCATTTATTTGGTTTTCTACATCCTTGAATTTCATAGTGCCACTTTATTTGGCACCGACTCTATCGGCTAGAATTATTTTAACTCCGGAATCAATAGTTTCCTCATCGGTCTTTTTGATGGTAGTAGGTGTAAGAGGCTTAGGTTTGGCGCCACCTGTACGCCAAGTAACACCGAAACGTGCTGATTTTTCCCAACGGTCGTCACTCATGGCAACAGCCATATTATACATTACTGTAGGCTTAGTATAGTGGTATACCCCTAAAGCTACTGCGCCGGTTCCGTTATAGGTGCCATATGCGGCAGAATATTGAGTAGGATCTTTCGGATCATATGGAAGAGGCGCTAAGCCTGACATTGCAATTGCAATTGAACCTACGCGGTTAACTTTACTATCCAAACTACGCAACTGGCTCATATTAACGGCATCGGTATCGTAGTAGCCTGGTGCGACATTCATGATACGGCGTTCATAGTCAGGTTGACCAACAGAAACCGTATTTGCCTCATTTGCAATTGAATGATCGCCTATTGCCACGCTGCTGCCACCGTATGCCTCTGCATAATGCCCTATTGCAACATTATTATCGCTAGGTGTTGGTCTATCATAGACGTTACCTCCAGCATAGGCATGGTTGCCGATAGCAGTATTATTATTTCCCCACCCAGCTGCGGCACCATAGCCGACTGCTTCTAATGAAGTACCGTTAATAACCTGTGCATTAGTGCCGATAGCGGTGTTCCCTGTACCTCCACCAATGATAAGTGCCCCATAATTTTCTGCGTTATTCAAGCTGCCATTGATAACCTGAGTGCTGTAGCCAACAGCAACGTTTTGGCTACCTCCTGTAATTTCGGCACCAATACTAATGCCGATATTGTCATTACCAGCCGCAGATGTATTAGCTTCACCGATAGCTTGGTTGTTACTAGTATCTACTTCCGCCTCAGTGGCTAGCGCGAAGGCTGGCAAGCATAGGAACATTGCAGCACAAAGACCTGATATGATTATTTTTTTACATCTTTTTATCACAATACTATATCCCCCCCTTACTATCTAAATAATTGAATAGTGAAACGTGTTTAATTGTTCCGTCAGAATTCTGAGTATTTTGGCACTGTTAATTTACAATAGGAACTGGCATGGAGTGGCCTAGCAAATGCTACGGCCACTCATACCAAGCCAGGGCTATAAATTAAATAACCACCGTAGTGCTACTTTTTATTTCTTTTTAACGCTTTTGCTTATTTGGGCACCTATAGCAGTGATTTTGTTGTTATTGCCGACGGACTTCGCGTATACATCGCCACCAGTTGCAACATTATAGTTGCCGCTATTCAACACTTGAGCGCCAACTGCAGCAACGCTATTTCCAAAGCCGCCCATGTCAAGTCTTACATTCATTGCATTAGCAGTGTTATAGGAACCACTATCAATAACCTGAGCTCCAAGGCTAGTCGCAGTGTTATTATAAGACTCGCCATGATATCCGTCGATCTGGTCGTTACGATCCGGCCATATTTCAGCAAAGGTACTCCAAGCTTTTGCTGTATTGCCGTTATCACTTCCGGATACTAATGCTCCTATTGCTGTAACGTCATTGCCATATGTATTGCCGTAATTGGCATAGTTTATTGCACTGACATATGTTTGCATATGTGCAGTATTGCCATCGCCGCTTTCACTAATCCCTGCTCCAAAGGCTAAAACATTGTTCAAACCAGCATCATGTACACCATTCGTTGGATTAACTAGGTCTGCTCCATTGGGAATATTTGTTGCTGTTACCGCACCCCAACTTCCCGTTGTGGCAGTATTGTTATGACCGCTATCCGCAATAGATACACCAATAGCAGTAACGTTGCTAAAATCGCCTGAATTTGAGGCGGTTACGTTGGCGCCCTGTGTAGCGGTATTACCATTCTTAGAGTCCAGTATCTGGGCGCCAATCGCAGTCACTTCATTTCTTAAGCCACTTATTCCCGAGCCAAAATTCTTTGCAGTAACATCACCCTTCATAGTGGCAATATTCCAGTCGCGGCTTTCACCCACGCGTGCTCCTATGGCCATCACGTCATTGTAGTTTTCTGGATTAGTTGCACTACCATTTATGGCCCTAACACTAAAACTTGTTGCAATATTGTAATCTAAGGAATCAAAAACTTGTGCACCTACAGAAGCCACATCGTTGTTGTCTCCCCAACTTTTAAGGTCCACATCTCCATAGGTAGCTTCGTTAGTATCAGGTGCAGCTGCAAACACCGGCGTACAGAACATTGAACCTACTAACATTGCGGCAACTGCCAGAGCTGCCTTTTTAGAACTTTTTCTCATCATTTTTCCCTCCACATTTCTAGTTTTTATTTCCAGAATTTCTGAGTATATCATCTAACTCTTCAATACTATGACCCCCCTCCGTATATCTGAGATAAAGATTTATAAGTGCATACTAAATGGGTCAGACCGATTTAGTATGTTGACTCCTAAGTTAAAGACAAGTCAAGTTTGTCTAGATACTCCATTAATATCCAAGTAAGGAACTGAATATGCAAAATATAATGAAAGTTTTTTATTAAAAAACTCGACTTGCTAGCTTAAAATAAAAAAGACCACCATGTTGGGTGATCTCAGAAAGTAGACATAAGGAAAAAATCGAGATTGCCACGTCCCATCGGTTCTCACAAGCGAAACGTGGCGATCTCAGCTTCTTTCAACAAACTGAGACCCCATTATGGTGATCTATATGCATTCGGTCAATGCTACAGCGTCTAAGCCCCTGAATAAGTACAAATAGGCTTAGGTGGAGTTGAACACCAATCGGAAGCGAATTTTTCCTTAACTGTCCACCGAATATTACCGATAATATTAATAGAAACCAATTTAAAAGCCAAGGAGGCGATTAATATGGTTTTAAAGATAGCCGCTGTCCAAAGCATAAAGAATTACAAACGGAAGTCTAAGGAATCCAAGGAAGGATTGGCAAGAAAGAAATCAAGTACATTTGCGGATATTTTAAAGGCAGTAATTAAAAAACAGAATTAAGCCGTTACCTTTTTGTTTAAACTGCGTTTATAGCTATGAATGACTTATCAGTCGGGTCTTGTACCTGATGAAAATGGGCTAATAAATATGGAGGCGACAGAATGTTAAAAAGAATTTCTCTAGTAATGGTTTTTATCTTGATGCTTGCCGTTCCGGCTTTCGCGAAGGAGGCTCCGGAAAGAACCATCGTGCAGGTTACTGGCAGCAGTGAAAAACAGGTTGACCCTGATGTGGCTAAAATTCAAATCTTGGTTAATACGATTAATTCCAATATCGAGAAAGCAAAAAACACTAATACTGCCAGTATGAATAAAGTGGTAGCAGCATTGCGAGAGCAGGGCATAACCGACAGAGATTATAAAACCGATACATATAATATCGAACCGGTATATGAATACGAAAAGGATAAGCTTCCCTCATTAAAGGGTTATCGGGTAACAAATCGTATCGAAGTGACTGCTCCTGTGGAAAAAGTCGGGATTTTAGTTGATGTTGCTACAAAGGCTGGGGCTAATGAAATAAGTTCAATTCAGTTTGAATCTAAAAATGAAAAAGATATCAAAAATGCCGCATTACAGGAAGCTGTTAAGGACGCTATGAAGAAGGCCGAAGTAATTGCCGGAGCCTTAAATAAGAAAATTGCTGATGTTAAGCTTGTTAATGAGTCGGGCGTATACTATCGTCCGGTAATGTTGGAGAGCCGAGCTTTCAAAGCTGCTGCCGATTATGCTCCCAGTATTAATGCCGGTAAAATTACCGTTGGTGCAAACGTGCAAGTTACGGTAGAACTTGCAGATTAATAAGCGTATAAAGGCATTTGGTTCCGATCCCCGAGATTGCATTTTTGCCGGACTGCTAAAGGCAAGTAAAACTCTAAAAGTTGTCTATTGACAGAAGTCGAACAATATATTATCCTATCTTCTGCGGCCTGACCGCTACATATTTAGGAGGTAGGAAATGAACGACAATCAGCAAAAAGTTCAAATTGTAGTCGCAGACCCTTCAGCATTAGGATTATTCGGCCTTGCAATGGTTACCCTGGTGGCTTCGTCCCAAAAACTTGGCTTCACGACCGGTCTTTCCTTTGTTATTCCGTGGGCTATTCTCTTAGGATCGGTTGCCCAAATGATGGCCTCTGTGTATGATTTTAAACATAACAACTTGTTCGGCGCTGTTGTGTTTGGAGCTTACGGTCTATTTTGGACCGGCGTTGCGGCAAGCTGGCTTATAAAAATGGGCGCATTCGGCCCGGTATTAGCTGCAGCTGTCGATGTTAAGCAACTTGGTATCGCGTTTCTTGGCTATTTCATATTTTCTATTTTTGCCACTATTGCCGCTACTGAAACTAATAAAACGCTATTTATAACTATGGTTTTCATTGATGTTTTGCTTGGCTGCTTGGCTTTAGATTCTCTTGGCTTGGGTGGTAACTGGGCCCATGGGGTTGCAGCATGGACTGAACTTATTATTGCTATTATGTCTTTGTATGGAGCAGGTGCGAACTTCCTTAATAAGTTTTTCGGCAGGCAATTCCTGCCGCTTGGCAAACCGTTGGGTATATTTAGATAAGGGATAGGAAAGCTAATGTGTCATCGCGAGCGTAACAGAGTGAAGCGTGGCGATCTCATGTTTTGCTTGACAATAAAAGGCTTCTGAGGAGAAATCTTCAGAAGCCTTTTACCATCCAGGATAAAAACAAGATCTCAGGTAGGTATTTTGCTGCTTTACGTCAAAATAGTCATAAATATGGTTAAAGCAATTATACTTAGGAGAGAAAGCAATTTATGCAACAGTTAACTAGATTTATAGGGGTAGTGGCAGCTCTGATAGTGTTATTGAGTTCTTTTAATACGGGGGAGTGCGCAGTGGTTAATTCCAATTCAAGGCTTAGCCAGGCTCAATATTGGGTTAGTAAGCTTGCCGCACCTGATGAAGTTATCATGTCGCCCACAGAGATTAATGATTATAATGCCGAAATTAGGGCAGGATTGCCCGATACTGTTTTTGACCTGCGCGTTTATCCGGCATCCTTATTCGGGAAAACGTTGACGGAATTGCTCACAGCTTCATCATTCCCGAAAGATCGGGTATATGCCCAAGGCATGCCAGCTTCAGCCGGCTTTTTTGCAAATTTACATAACCAAATAAACCTGGGCGGAGTGAAGGATTATAATGAAGTTGGTTACGGCCTTACCGCAACGCGGACTAATGTCCGAACATTTCCTACCAATACAGGAATATTTAAGACGGCGGGCGACCGGGACTTTGACTTGTTTCAGGAAACAGCCCTCAATCCAGGGGAACCGGTGGTAATTCTTCATAAAAGTGCTGATGCCAAATGGTATTTTGTCCAGACGGCAAACTATCGCGGCTGGGTGCCGACAGCTAATGTTGCACTGGCAAGCGACCGCCAGGAATGGTTGAAATATCTAAATGAAGAAAGTTTTTTAGTAGTAACAGCCAACAAAATTAGCTTACCTGACAGCACCAAGGCTCCGCTCGTCTTTGAAATGGGCGCCAAGCTGATATTGGCAAAGTCAGAGCCAAGCAATAGCGGAAGTTATCTTGTTAAGCTGCCGGCTCGTGATGACCAAGGCAAACTTTATTTTAAACAAGCTGTTATAGCCAAGTCAGCTGATGTCAGCGTCGGTTATCTGCCATATACAAGAGCCAATATAATTGAGCAGGCATTTAAAACGTACGGTATGCTCTATGGTTGGGGTGGATTGCATGACAGTGTTGATTGTTCAAGCCTTACCATGAATATATACCGCAGCTTTGGGTTTGCGCTGCCGCGAAATGCCGACCAGCAGGAAGTAAAGGTTGGGAAGACGGTGCACCTTACCCAAGACCCGGGCAAGCGAGCAGTTCAGCTAAACAGCCTGGAACCGGGCGCGACCCTTCATATGAATGGGCATGTAATGCTCTATCTCGGCAAGGACAGCGGCAAGTTCTATACAATACATTCCTTGGCCTCCTATGTCGAGCGGCTGAATGACGGAACACTACGGCGAGTTCGGCCGATGAAGGTCGTGGTCAGTGATTTAGATTTGGTTAGGGGAAATGGAAAAACTTTTGCGCAATCATTGACTGTTGTAAAGAATATTGAATGGTAGGCAAAAAATAAAGACCTTAGTCCGACATATTGTCGCGGCTAAGGTCTTTTTAACATTACTTTTTCTCCGATTGATCAACTTCGGCTTGAATGTTGATGGTTTCTTGTTTAGATGGTTCGCCATTCAGTGAGCGGCGTAATTCACCAAGCCCTTTACCGAGCGCTTTACCTACTTCGGGTAATTTGCCGGGGCCAAAGATGATAAGCATGATAACTAAAATCATACCTAATTCAGGCAAACTAAAATTAAACATTATTTTTACATCCCTTTCAATTTATTATAAACAAACTATTATCGACATTAGTTAACTTACAATAGTATTCTTCTCCAGGGAGGGTAAAACTCCTTTATCTTATCCTCTCTTCTGTTTTCAGATAAAGGAATAATTCTAGGCTTGTTGAAACAAGGGAAGAAAGTTGTGTTTCTCCACCCTTGGTGATCCGATGATACTTGTCTATTGTACAAAAAAGGGGTTAGTTTATGATCCAGATTAACAATTTGGTAAAGCAATACGTCAGCAGGAGAGTGCTGGATAATGTAAGTTTATCGATTGAGGAAGGAGAGATCTTCGGTTTGCTGGGACCAAATGGTGCCGGTAAAACAACCTTGATTCGTATTCTTACGATGCTAGCCTCCTATAGTTCCGGCACAATCACCATCAACAGTCTGCCGCTGTCGGAAGAGGCCAAAAACATAAAAGCATTATTGGGCTGCGTTCCCCAGCACTTAAACTTGGACGCCGACTTGACAGCATGGGAAAACCTGGAACTCCATGGGCGTCTTCATCACATTCCCACCCAAGAACGGCGGCATCGAATCG
>JAAYSF010000015.1 GCA_012523975.1 Veillonellaceae bacterium | reverse complement strand
TCTTCTGCCTGCCTGACCACTTTGTTATCCGCCAAAGAGGCTTTGTCAGCTTCATCAACCGCCTTTAATGGTATAACTGAATAAAAAGGATATTTAAAGGGTTCCCTAATTTTGTGCTCGATTATTTGAATATCATCTATGTACTTATAATTAGCTGACTTAATAACCGGCAAAACAGCCACCTTGAGCGGAGTCATTGCCTGAGCAGTTAAACCGCCCGTCAAGACGCACAGGAGTAAGAATACAAACACAACCTTTTGCAGGCTTTTCACTTGGTCAGCACCCCGCTAATATCTTTTTTCAAAAAGCACCTGATACTCGTTTCGGTATTCTTTGTCCCGCTTAATTTTTATAGTTTCTGCATCATTTGAGCGTTTAATGACGACCCCTTCGCCGGGCCGGACTACGACATTAGGCGCGATATCGATATCCCGGTTTTTCTTTTTGATTGACATAGTGTTGTCTTCCGGATTTATTGGATCACTGCCGCGAAATTGAATTGGCTCGGGCGACAATCGCATTTGCCTTTTTTGGAGCTGCGCCGGTTGATCTGCAGTTTCGGTTTTGTTATCTTTTTCAGTATGTATATCAGGGTGCTGTGCAGGAGTTTGGCTCTGCTCGGGAACTGGGACACCTTTTTCGCTGGAGCTCCTTTGAAACCAAAACCAAAGTCCTCCTGCACAAAGTATAATAATGGCAATTGCTGATATTAACCACATTTTTCGTTTCACAAATAATTACCTCTCAGTCTTACATAAAAATAACCATATCCCTAGTGATGCTGGCCAAAGCATACAGACATCTCACACAGCACATGTAAGTATATCATTACCTGAAATTAGTGAAAAGTCCTGCAACATCCACATTACGCTACCAACTTAATTATCATGAAAGTATAAATTTGACCATTCTTCGCAGGAATATTATCCCGGATTGCGGAATCATACCAACAGGGAAAATTTAACGGAAGGGGCTAGCTAAATGAAAACCGCAAAAATTGCTCTTATATTAGCCGGCGTCATGTTTCTTGTACTGGGTGTATTTGCACCAAATGCCTACGCCGCGGATAAAACGTTTACTGTAAAAGTTATCGTTAATCAGGATTTTTGGGACAGCAAAGTAACTTTTCCTAATGGCAACAAAGCCGAAATAAACGGCATCGGCGTAGTCGTGCTTGATAAAGGATTGCCGCAAGAATTCAAGACCCTAACTCCCGGTCAAAATGAGCTAAGCTTTGACTACACTGGCATCGAAGGCTCCGACTACCAAATAAAAATTCCCTTCTTGGCCGGTCCCGGTGCTTCAGTATTTCAAATCATGGAAAAATTTAAAAATACTGGCCAGACCCTCATATATACCATCGGCGTAGATACGACTATCCGTCCCTTAACCATCGAACTCACCCAACACTAGATGCCCGAGAACGGTGAATTATTGTTTGTCTTAAAATTCCATCTAAAAAGAAGGCTTGAATTCGTTCTATTCTGAATCTCAAGCCTTCTTTTTATGCACTTTATGTTCCCTATTTTTCCTGAGCCTTCATCTCGATTGGCGTTTCAACATAGACACTGGTACTTGGGAAGGCAAATGAAACACCTTCGTTTTCTAATATCTCCATTATTTTAAAGTTAATATCCTGCTTAATATTCAGATACTCTCCCCATATTACAGTTGCAGTAAAAAAGTACACAAAAATATTTAAAGAGCTCTTGTCAAGAGAATCGAATTTTACAAATATCGTCTGTTGATCAACATCAGGATGGTTCCGTAAGAGGTCTTCAATCTTTGAAATACATGCTTTCAGCTTATAACTGGGCGTATTATATTTTAGCGATATTTCAAAAGTAACTCTTCGTATTAATCTTTTTGTAAAATTGATGATAGGTGTGTTAACCAATGTTGAGTTTGGAACGGTGACTAAAGCCTGGTCAAAGGCTCGTATTTTGGTACTTCTGAAATTAATGTCTTCGATTGTGCCTTCAACTTCATTTGTTTTTATCCAGTCCCCAATACTAAAGGGTTTGTCTGTTATAATAACAATCCCTGAAAAAATATTAGCCAGTAAATCTTTTGCCGCTAAAGCGAAAGCTAATCCGCCTAAGCCTAAACCTGCAATAAAACCGTTCACATCATATCCCCATGTACTGGCTATAGCAACAAAAGCTAATGCCAGCACAATTGCCCGGAAAACTTTCGAAAGAAAAGGTATTAAAATTTTATCTACTTCACGATTAACCAATTTATTAATTTCACTTTCGTTGGCCGCATAGTAGAGAACTAGCGAATAAATTGCATTAGCAAATAAAACAATGATACCTGTTCTGAATATATCATTCAAAATAGGGTTAAACGCGTTTGGTAAGTAATTCTGCAAAGCAAAATAAGCACCGATGAGAACAATCAAGTTTTTTAACGGGTTTCGTACAGCATTAAGAAAAGATGCACTAGAATCCAGCTTGTTTCGATTAATCAAGCTAAGCATGAAATGAAAAATGTAATTAGTAAATAAATTCTTAAAGCCCCAAAATATTAGAAAAATAGTAAGAGATACAGCTAGCTTATATAAGTGTACATAGCTAGTTACATATACGGTGATTGCAGTAAGCTGGTCAATCATTTGACTGGTAAACGTCAGCTCAATCTCCTCCTATCAATAATTAACGTAACGATGAATCCCTTTTTGACATTTTCTCTCGTCTTTCACATTTTTCCACATTATATCATTGGAAAGCAAAGGAAGCAACGGAGCCATCCCCGTGCTTCTTTTTATTTGGGCTGGCACGGAGATTACTTATCTCGACTTTACTGACGCATACCATCTCTTATATCAGTAACCGTATGAATAATTATGCATATAAAGGGATGTGTTAAATCGTGAGGCTTCCAAAAAAGTATACAAAAAACATCCTTTCGTCTAGTGGACATATACATTTATGAGGTGTATATTATACATTGGTTGGTTTTTTTGTTAGAAAGAGGAGGTAATGTGGGATTTATTACGACATGTATACACTTTTAAAGTAACACACCTGCCGGGTCAGTAGCCCGTTAGATTTATGCAATAATCCTTTATAACTAAACAATCCTTTATACCAATGTACAGACCAAAAAACAAGCCGGCCTACATGCTGTATTGTAATTTCTTACTTATTGATGCGTCGAAAGCAGATAAAACGGAGGGGTATTTATATTATGATAAACGCTAAACAATACTGTACCGAACTCTATGGTAGAGTTGTCAAAAGGAACGCCTGTGAACCTGAGTTTCACCAAGCTGTCCAAGAGATTCTCGAATCCCTAATACCAGTTCTTGAAATGCGGCCTGAGTATATTAAACTCGGTATAGTCGAGAGCATTGTTGAACCCGAACGCCAGATTATATTCAGAGTTCCTTGGGTAGATGATGCTGGTGTTACACATGTTAACAGGGGCTTCAGGGTTCAGTTTAATAGTGCCATAGGCCCATATAAAGGCGGTATCCGACTCCACCCTTCGGTATACATCGGCATTATTAAGTTTTTAGGCTTCGAGCAGGTCTTTAAAAATTCTTTGACCGGCTTGCCTATCGGCGGCGCTAAAGGCGGTTCTGACTTTGATCCAAAGGGTAAGTCGGATATGGAGATTATGCGTTTCTGCCAAAGTTTCATGATTGAGCTTTATCGACATATCGGGCAAGATATCGATGTGCCAGCTGGTGATATTGGCGTAGGCGCCCGCGAAATAGGTTATATGTTCGGTCAATATAAGCGGCTTAGAGGCGCATATGAACCAGGCGTTTTAACCGGTAAGGGCCTTGAATACGGCGGAAGCTTGGCCCGAAAAGAAGCAACAGGCTACGGTCTTGTTTATTTCTTAGATGAATTGATGCGCGACAAGGGCTTATCAATTCAAGACAAAACGGTTTTGGTCTCTGGCTCTGGAAATGTTGCTATCTATACAGTAGAAAAGATTCAAGAATACGGCGGAAAGGTTGTCGCAGTAAGTGATTCTAACGGTTATGTTTATGATGCCAACGGTATCAATGTCGAAACTCTAAAGCGAATTAAAGAAGTTGAACGCAAGAGAATCTCCGAATATGTAAATCATCATCCAACTGCTGTATATTCCGAAGGCTGTTCAGGAATATGGACAATTCCCTGCGATATTGCTCTACCTTGTGCAACCCAGAACGAAATTAACCAAAATGATGCCAAGATACTTATCAAAAACGGCTGTAAGGTAGTCGCCGAAGGCGCAAATATGCCTACTACTTTAGAAGGCACAAAAGTGTTTCTGGACAACGGCATTCTGTTTGGACCGGCCAAGGCAGCGAATGCCGGCGGTGTTGCAACGTCAGCTCTCGAAATGTCCCAGAATAGCATGAGGCTTTCTTGGACCTTTGAAGAGGTTGACGCAAAGCTTAAAGATATCATGGTCAACATTTATAAAAATACCAGCAAAGCGGCCGCCGACTATGGGTTAAAAGACAATCTGGTCGCGGGCGCAAATATTGCCGGCTTTTTAAAAGTAGCTGAGGCCATGAAGGCTCATGGCGTAGTGTAATAAAAACGACTTCAATCTGTGCATTTATGCAAGGTTGAAGTCGTTTTTACTTTTACTATGGATTTAAACTTTAAACCTGCTTATGACGTTCTGTAAATCCTGTGCCATGTTGGCCAGGCTTTACTTGAAGAAGTCAAGCCATATAGACTTGATGGGTATCTGTTTTCACTCGCAAGTTAACGGACGGCTAACAATCAATATAGTCTTTAAACTGATTTCCTTGCCATCTGCCGACTGCGTTCATTGATTTTCTCCACAATTTCCCTCATGTACTTTGAGCTACCCGACATAATATCATGAAGCGACCTGCTTTTAAATTTAAGCAAATCCTGCCTGGTAGTATAGCCGATTGCCTCAGTCATCATTAAATATTCATCAGAAATGTCTGTTGGTATTCCCAGGTTGAGGACTTCGGCTCTCAGTCTGCCTGTTTCCTTCAACAAATCGGCACTGCTCATTCCCTGCAAAGAATATCCAAGATCTTTCCACAACTCAGTAGGTTTATATATTGAGTACTCATATCTCATAAAATTTGCTACAAAATCAGGCTTAACAGAAAAGCCATATTGATCAGCTTTTTCCATCCACTGAGTTTTCGGGAATACTCCCGGTGGATTTACAATAACAGTATCAGGATTTGCAGATTTTATAAGCATCATATTTTCCTGAAAGACATCCTCAATCGTTATGCCGTCAGTCACAGGACAGGGATAGATTAGCGATAAGCCAACTTTGCAGTTTTTACCAGCCTCATCGGCTGCTAACTTGATACAATTTATCGTATCAATAAGATCCTTTTTGGTAACTCCCTTGTTCATTATCTTCTCATTGATATAGTCATGTCCAGTTTCGCCACCGATGAACACAGCTCTCAGTCCGGCACTTATCATTAAGCGGTAGGTATCATATACTCTCGGCGTTACTTTGACCGCCCTGGCAAACATGGAAAAATTAATGTTTAAGTCTTTTTTTAATATTTCTTCAGCAATTTTTCTGCCATGCTCAAGGGGAGTTTCTGAACTGCTAAAGCGAAAAAACGCTATTCCCTGCTGCGACAGCAATTCAATTTCATTCGCTATATCACTGGCAGGACGCGGTTGATATGGTCTGGCCTGACGAGTATGCGAACAGAAACTGCAACGATTCCACGTGCAGCCAAATCCATCGACGAGCGTATGAAAATATATCTTGCCTTCTAAATCAGCAGTCCTATAGCGCGGAATGGTGAAGTATTGGCTGTCGATACTTTCATTTTCATTATAGACACCGGTTTTAATGAGTTTTGATTTACCGTATTTATTGTGAAAAGCCGCCAGAAATCCTTGCTTATCTTTAACCTGCCGGCGTAAACCGATCATTTCTTCTAAAACTTTTTCTCCTGGCCCCATAATCGCAAGGTCAAAGTCAGAATTTAAAAGCAAGTCTTCGCCATATACCTTAACATGCGGACCACCGGCAACAATTATTGTATCGGGACAGGCCGCTTTCACCTTTGAAGCCAGTAAATTACTCCAGCTAAAGGCGTCTCCGTACCAAACCTTTACTCCCAAAAATCTAATATCCTTATCTTTAATTGTTTTTATTATGTCGTCAATTCTGCTCTGAGTGTATACCTTTCGGTAGTACAGCGATAGAGCGTGAATGGGCCAAGTCAGTAGCATAATGATGAACCATAAAAATTTTAGTCTTTTATTATAAAGCTTCATCTGCAAATCTATCATGGTTCTTAATAAATCCAGACACCATTGCGGCACCCCCTCTTCAACAGCTGCTATCCTTTGGTCGTCAACAACTTGAACTAAGCAGCCCTTATCCTCTAAATATGTCCTAAGAATGGCCAGGCCATTTTCTAACGCTGCATCCGAGGCAATTCGCTGACGCGGTGCGACACTATTAACAAGAAGTATCTCTAATTTATTTTTCATTTTATTATCCTCCTAAAATTAGCTTCCGTTGATCCTGATAACAAGTTGCGCTTAATTTTATAAGCAATACCCGGCTTAGAACGGCTAAATGAGGTGAATGCTTGACGTGAAACTACTAATATATCCGAATCAGTATCAGCTTTGATATTAACGTTCTGTATTGCTTGGCCAAATAAGCCGATTTTACCGAAGTGCTGGCCGGGGTGAACTAAACTAGTTGATCTGCAAGATTGATCAAAGGATATTAATCTACCGGACATCAAAATATTTAATTCATCACTTATCAGCCCTGCAGTGATTAAATGATCCCCAGGATAGCAGTGGACACTAACACTGGTACTATACAAAAAGCTCCTCGCTTCAACTTCGGTTAAGCCCCTTAGAGCAGGTATAATTTCCTGCGGCAGCCCGCCTAATTTTTGACATAAAAAATCCCACAATTCTTCCTCTGTAACTAGCTGACTATTAATTCCAGAAGCGGCCTCAGGGAATTCCTGATAGAACCACTCCGTCGCTGTTCGATCATCTATCCCTCTTTTTCTTGCTATCCGAATAAACGGTGAACGAACAGCTTTTAAGTGGCTGGCATCATTCACCATTAAGACGAATGGCGTTAGCATCCCATAGCCAGGATCGATAAAATTGCGGCCAAAACGCCGACAGCCAAACTGCTCGTAAAGGCGGAGCAAATAAAAATTGCAACCACCAAAGTTAAACTGAACATGGTGGTTGCAATATAGTTCATACCCTTTGGCTGAAAGCAAGTGCAATGCCGGTGAATTCCGGTAAGCCGGGGATACCATTAATTTAGAGCTAAACGCAACTAAAGGGCAGCCGCTCTCTTGACAAAAAGTTTTAAAGTTATCCATGTATAAAAGTTTGGCTAAGCCACGGGGAAACTGCTCAATTAAGCCGATGTTAACCCGCATAGTACCTATAATCTCGGAACCGATTTTGGCGTACAGCAAAAAAGCCCATTTGTCTAATTCGTCGAATAACATTTTGCTGCCATGGTCAATTACAACAGGCTGCCTGTACATTTCTTCAACATAAATATGGTATCGAAGCCGAAAAATTGCTTCTTTTTCATACTCTGTGGACGCAATCCCAATCTGAATTTTCTCCAAGAACATCCTCTCCTTTTGCTTTTTGTTAACACGAATAACGCAGCTTATGTAACCATTTATTTACACCCCCTTTTAAATGTAAAATACGATATTTGTAAAATTATCCCTACTATTGTATTTTTTTGTAATTAGTAAAAAAATAATAGCCCTCACCCTTAATTAAGGAATGAGAGCTATTTTGAGGTTAACTATCCCATTTTAAATATTAAACCGAACGAAAAAAGTTGTTCCGCTTTTGTTTGTATCAACAGCTATAGTAGCATTATGCCTACTCGCAATTCGGTAGCATACCGGCAAGCCTAAACCGGTTCCGTTTTCTTTGGTTGTTTGGAACGGTGTCCCAAGGTTGTCAAGGATATGCGCAGGTATGCCGCCACCTTGATCTCGAATTGCTAAGACAACTTCATTATCAATATGATAAGTACTAATATGCAGGTCACCGCCTTGCGGCATCGCCTCTAAACCATTACGAACAAGGTTAAGTAAAAGCTGACGAATCTCATTTTCATCAAGATACAATAGTGGTATATCGCCAAACTCTCTTTTTATACGGGAGCTGCTAGCAATTGCATCAGCTTCTAGCAAGGGCAGCAGGGAATTAATGATGGTATTCAAGTCTTTTTTCTGCAGTTCAACCAGCTTATCTTTAGCTAGTGACAAATATTCGCGAATAATCAAATTAGTTCTATCCAATTCATCAATCATTAGTTCAAATCTATCTTTATATGAATCAAAATCTTTTTTATTAGCCATCATTTGTAGGTAGCCCCGAACTGTCGTCAGCGGATTTCTGATCTCGTGGGCTACATTAGCAGCCATCTTCCCGATTATATTCATTCTATCAAGCCGCGATACGCTTTGTTCTAAATTTTTTCGCGCTGTGACATCGCGAATAATACCTTCGATCGATACAAGATTACCAAGTTGATCAAAATGATGCACTGCATTCTGTTCTACCCATCTTACTGTTTGATCCCGGCGAATTATTCGCAGCATAAGCGGCAATGTGCTTGAGGGGTGGGAATTCTGCATAAAGTTATCAAACTGCGGTATGTCATTGGGGTGAATAATAGCGGACAGCAAGCTAGCATCATTATAAAAATCCTGCGGTCGATAACCAGTTATAGCTGTTACTGCCGGGCTGATATATTCAACTTTGGCTTGAGGCTGGACTTTATAAAGATATATTACGTCTACAGCATTTTCTGCTAATAAGCGGTATTGAGATTCCTTTTGGGCCAAATTTATTCGTGTCTGCTCTAAATAAAACATCATACTTGCAAGCGCAACCCCAAACCGCAGGAGGCCCTCGATCATATAGCCCCACGGAGCAAATTGAGGTATATCAATTAAAAAAGGCATGTCAAATGTATGAAGCCCCCAAATTATATATAAAGATCCCAAAATACGATTACTTAGGAATTCTCCTTTAAAATATTTAATGAAACTCACACCGGCCCATATTAAAACAAAACTGCAAAACCAAGCTAATGGCGTAAGCTTATAGGCTAACGGAAAATCTAAATAATTAAGCGTTATACTCAGTAAAAAGGCACAAATTCCACCGATTATCCAGCGATGATTAACTGGTTTAGCGGCAAAGCGATATGCTGCCCAGAGAAATAATATGCAGCTTGATAGTAATAGAATTGAAAAAATGGAAAAGCCCCATAACGAGTTTATCCATGCAAACATGCCGGAATCAAAAAGAATAATCCGTAGGAAAAGAGCCGACCAGCTGGCTACCCATAAGCCCATGCTGAGTTCGCGGAACATTACGTAAAGATATAAATAGGCCATTATCATAGCAAATGTGCCAATTGTTGCCCCAATCGTTATTGTATAGAAAAATTCCATTAACTCACTCCTAATTAGCCCGCATGTTATACTGCATAAGTTTGCCATAAATTACAAAATCCCTGCATTTCTGTAATCTGCATTTTAGTTTTAATGTCCTAATTACTTAGGCCAACAGACTCTAATCGCTAATAAGGGTTAAATATTTAAGTCGACCTAGGCAAACTTAAATATTGGGAATTATAACCATCTGTCTTGTACTGGTGTGGCTCACACTTTATAATATAAGAGGGACATTCTGCAGGAGGCAGTCTACCCACTGCGGAAAGGCAGGAGGCGTGAACCGTGAATGAAGAAAAGCAGCTATCAATAACGGAACCCCATTTCACATGGAACAGGAAAAAAATCGGCTTAATCATATTGGCTGTAGTTTTTTTAGTCGGAATAATCCTCTTTCAATTCGCCGCAGATAAAGTACGTCAAGAAGCTGAACAGTCGCTGCTAACGGGTGCCAGCGAGGCCGTCAATGGCCAGGTCATTGTCGGCGGCATCGATTTGTCTATATTAGGATATGTGGTGGCGAAAGACGTGCAGGTGCTTGATACGGGCGGCAAAACGCTTGCCAGGATAGAGCGGGTACAGATTAATTATAGCTGGAGCAACTTGCTGAAAGGAGAACTTGGGCCCCAGTTGATAAAAGGTGTAACCGTAGACAAACCAGAACTTTGGTTGGCCTATCGTCAGAACAAGCTGAACTGGGATGGGCTTCTTAAGACAAAAACTGACGAACAATCTGACTTTTCTGGGCTGGTAAAAGTTCAGAACGGTACACTTCATCTGGAATCAGACTTTTTCGAAAAGACTGTCGAGCAGCTGTCCGGCACACTTGATTTTCGTCAGGCAAATCAGCTCGGACTATCGGCGACCGGCAAATTAAATAATGCGACACTTAGTTTGGACGGACAATGGGGAACCCAAGGTCCTTCAGAAATTACGCTGTCCGCAACAGGAATGGATTTAGTCGCCTTGGGACTTACGGTTACGGATGATCCAATTCAGTTAACCGACGGCAATCTCGATGAAATAACCGTTAAAATCGGCAAAGATACTACATCAGGCACTATACTGCTTAAGACGCTAGCAGGACGCTTTTCCGGTGTAAATACTGCCGGGGCTTTGGCTTTGACACAGGGTAGCGCCCAATTCGAAAAGCAGGGCGATACTATTCAGATTAAAAATGGTCAAGCTATGTATAAAGGCCAGACTATTACCGCGGCAGGCCATGTACTGACAGCAGCAGACGGTGAAAAAACACTGGATTTTACTGTTGAAATGCCCTCCGGCAATCCGGCAGCCCTGTTGCCCGGTCTTCCGGCCGGCGGAGTCTTGGCAGCGCAAGGTAAGGTTACCGGTTCTGTATTGTCACCGGTGCTTGCCGGCAGCTTCAACCTTAGCAGTCTTCAATTCGACAATATGATCATCAGCGGTATTAACGGGACTTTCTCATATGCTCAGCAAACGCTTAAACTGCTAACGGCTGATGGTGCCACAATCGGAGGTACTATTGCAGCCAACGGCGATATTTACCCGGATTCAGAGCAGTTCGCCTTATCTATCTCCGGCAGTGGCTTAGATAGCTCCCAGTTAACAACAAAAGATGTTAAAGGCCCGTTATCATTAACAGGAACAGCAGCCGGTTCAGCTACAGCGCCTATTATCCAAGGTAGCTTCACTATATATGACGGCAAGGCCTACGGTATAGCTTTCAAAACGCTAACCGGCAGTTTCATAAAGCGGGGATCGGCAGAAGCTGAAGTCAGCGAACTTGTCGTTAAGACTGATTTCGGAGTTTTTTATCCTGAACAGCTTAGCCAAAGCGTGATGGAAAAGCTTCAGGAACGCAATCTACCGACATCACGAGCAGAGGTAAAAGAGCAGGTAAAGGAACAGGTTACCGAGAAAGTTAAAGAAAAAATGCGAGAAAAACTTTTCCGATAAAGCTATAAAAGAGGTCGTCCAAAGCTGCATGACATGCTTTAGGCGGCCTCTTTAAGCTTAACAATACTTTTGAAACACGGGGACAGGGACCCTGTTTCATGATCTCCATACCTTTGTTGTCGATAAGCCCGTTAATCGAGCTATTTGGCGAATTGTAACACCTTCAACCTCTTTCATTCCTCGCAAAATCTCACTTTGATTTTCTTTCAACTCGTTGCATATCCTCGATACATCGATGTTAAATCGATGTCTAACGATTCGTCGTAAGTCGTCATCGCTAAGTTTCGTTTTAGTTTCTGGAATTTCAAGACAAGAATCTGCGTTCAATTCTCTTGAAAACTGTGCAAATCGTTCAACTGATTCGTCTGGTCTATCTGAAAACATGCGTAAAGCGTATTCTTTGTCAACAATTATACTGTGTTTCGTATATTCACTATAACTACTCCATTGATATTCGGCAATATCTCTTACGATTTCTGCCTTCACTGGATTTTGGTGGATATATCGCAAAACTGTTAAGAAATAACTATCGTTTTCTACGGGCTCACTTTTAAATCTCTCCTGGAATAAATGACCGCATCGTTCATGTTTGGCATTGTACCAAGAAACATAACTCGAACAGACTCGTTGAAGCATCAAACTAATAGGCTCTTTGAGTTCTTGCAGCATAAGATGCACATGGTTATCCATCAAACAATAAGCGAATATCCGGCACTCACTAATTTCCTTATATCTTGTAAGGATTCTAATGAATTTTAACCGGTCCTCATCATCTTCAAAGATGCTTTGCCTATTGATTCCGCGTAATATGATGTGATATACCCCACTGTTGCTTTTTTTCCTCGGTTTTCTTGCCACAGTCCTCACCTCTAAAAATAATATATCATCTCTCTTTTGGTAAAACAATGTCCCTGTCCCCGTGTTTCACATTATCAATATAGCTGCATAAAAAAGATGCCAACCTTTACTCAAAGATTGACATCCTAAATTCTTTTTTTCCACTGTCTATTTGACATGGAGCACCTCAGAGTTCTATAAGATCCAAGGCTTATTCTTTAGTTTAGTACAATCAACTAATTATCGGCAGCAAGGATCATAGTAGAAATCTTCTTCGCAGGAACAGTCATCTATCGGATGAGCTGTGCCCCCAGCACTGGTTATGGCACTGACAAAATTATTGAAGCCTGAAGTTCCGCTTAAGAAAGGTATTCTTACGAGCAAGCTTATGCCATGTGGTGAACAAATTTCCGCCAGATTAAGCAGACTAATAACCGCCCCAGCTGGAATGTGTACGCGTAATACCGTTCCAGGTGCATTATGAGTAACCTTCTGGACAACCCTGCGGCAAGTCTTAGTAGGATACGGACGGCGGCGGTAATCGTAATCTCTATACACTAACATCACTCCTTTTTATTATCTAATCTATACTATGTAAGCTTAAAAGGAATGGTTACTTAATAAATTTACTTATATCGCTAAGTTTTACGGTTCTCTTCATCTCAAAAAAGCTTCGTTAATGATTCAGCGTAATTAATCGCCTCGTTTCGTGAAACATCGTCCCTGTCCCCATGTTTCATATAACTAGAGGGGTTTATCGCGCCATCAGACAATTAGGTGTTCTAAAAGAATTTAATGTTCCGCTTTCATACAAGAAAAACAAGCCAGGCCTTCAATCGATTTAAAGGCCTGGCTTACTAGCGCTCTAAAAATTAGTAATAAGCACTTCGATTGTCTTTTGATCTTTGGCTTTAAACTGATAATTACAATTGGAGTAATCAATATCGATAAAATTCACTTTATAACGGCTTGACCAAGATGTTAAGAGCTCGTTTCGTACACCTTTATGTTCCAAAACATTAGATAATGCAAACTTAAGCCCCTGCAAATGCAAACCATCTAACAACGCAAGCAGTTCACGTTCTTCCTGCTTGGTCCAGTTCTTAAACCCTCTTTTTCCGTCATTGTACGAGCCAGTGGTTATTAAGTACGGCGGATCGCAATATACCAGATCCGCGCTGAATAATCGAGTAAAGTTAAATTTATTAAAATCTTGACATTCAAAGTCTATGTTCTTTGATTTTAGCGCCCTAATAAAGTTGATTAGATTTTTTTCAATGTTCTTGTTAAACGAGCTGCGTTCTTTACCGAACGGGGTGTTAAACTCATGTTTCTTATTGTATCTGATTTGATGGTTAAACGCATAGCAGGTTAATACGAAAAGATCTATTGGGTCGCGTGAATCATTATAGTCAGCTCTTAGTTTATTATAACCTCCTGCATTGACAAGCGATAATTGATATTTATTTATCCGCTCTTTAATGGCCGCTAATGTATCTTCCTCACTTTGCTTGCTAAAAATTGTAAACATTTCAACGAGATACTTATTGTGATCGTTAAAAATAATCCTATTAGCGGCAACGTTTAATCCTACATTAAGCCCTCCTGCAAATAGGTCCACGAATGTATTAATTTTCTGCGGAAAAAAACTAAGAAGTTGGGGTAAAGTTCGGTATTTCCCACCAATATAATTTAACGGACTCTTAATATAGTTGTTTGCTTTATTCTTCAAATTCTTCTCCTCATTTTCGTATGTAGAATAACATTTCTTTAATCTGTCCGTTAAAGGAGGTTTTCCGGCTTTTAAACCTGCGATAGTCTATCGTATAAACTTTATAAGTTGCAGGATTTCCGACCGTCTTCAGGATTCTTTCTATATCATCGACTGGCATTAAGCCCTCAGTATTATAACTTAAGATAATATGTTTAAAGTCCGCATTACTTACTAAATCATAAAAAACATCGCATACTATTTTTTTATTGCAATAGTTCGATTTCCCGCTAGCGCACGGCCTTAGCCCGGTAACTCCCTTAACTTGCGGATAATCGTACCTGGCTGCCGTTTCCAATAAGTGATAATTAGGCAAATACTGCCTTTCATTATAAGGAGGGTCGATATATAATATATCACCTTTAAGTTGTCTTACAAGATCGTTGCCGTCTAAGTTGAAGGCTCGGTTGTTCCTGCCGTTCGAAACTACTTCCAGCTCATACAACTCAAACTTTTTATAGGCCCGTTTATCCCAGGATTTCAGAAAAGCTCCATATGTTCCTGCAATGTTGGATACAAATGGAATACCCTCTACAAGACAGGCAATTAAATAAAAATATTCATTATCATTAATTAATTGCTGACTCCGCCACTTTTCGATGAAAATTCTGGCCCAATCGATCCGCATGGCATTTTCTTCGGTTAAATACATTCTATTGCCAGCCGGTGAATATGTATTGAAGAAAAAGCATTGGTCCTGCTCTATATCTGCCGGACTTTCAGCCAACGAGTTTAAATACAAAATAGGACTTATATCGCCAATCACATTTTTCAAACCTTTAAATAACGGTTTAGTATCATTTTCGACTGTTGCCCGCTGAAGTACATAAGAAAAATATAATAAGTCATTGGAGGAGACCTCGAACCAACTTTTAAAGTATCTTGATACTGCCCCGGTACCTGCAAAAATATCGCAAAATGTTTGAGCGCAAGCGACATTTTCATGAATTACATTTTTTATATTATCAAGCAATAAAGTTTTACAGCCAATAAATCTCATCCAAAGCAACTCCTGTTAATTTGATAACTATTATAACATCTTTCAATGTTTTATACTTTATGAGTTTTCATATAACAAGAATAGGACTTGCGGGAAGAAGGTGAAGTTTATGGTTATAGTGCAGTTAATTGGCGGCCTAGGAAACCAGATGTTTCAGTATGCGTGCGGGAGGGCTTTGGCACTGCGATTAAATAAGCGTTTATATCTCGATGTGAGTTTATATAAGTTCAATCACCTCCGTCAGTTCTCCTTAAATAAGTTTAATATCGAAGCAACTCTTATCAGTTCGCCGGGAGAGTTGCTCGGATTAATTCAATCCAACGGAATATATGCCCTTCAAGAGCCTCATTTTCATTTTTACCCCGCTATTTATGAAATTACAGACAGTGTACTGTTATGGAAAAGCTACTGGCAGAGTGAGCAGTATTTTACCGATATAGCCTCTGTAATAAGGGCCGATTTCACACCCACTACCATTTCTGCTCGCAGCCTGCAAATAGCTGAACGAATGAACAGCTGCCAATCGGTCTCCGTCCACGTTCGGCACGGAGACTATACCCATTCTACTATTCATCGTATGCTTCCGCTCAGCTACTACAATAAGGCCATGAATTACCTTGAGCAGCGCTTCGCAAACTTACGCTGGTTTGTTTTTTCTGATGATTTACCATGGTGCAAACAGGCCTTCGTAGGCAAGTCCAACCTTGAATTTAATGAGAAAGTAGACCCTCAATGCGATTATGAAGAAATTTGGCTGATGTCCCAGGCTCGGCATGTAATCACGGCCAACAGTACTTTTAGCTGGTGGGGCGCATGGCTCAACAATCATCCGCGGAAGATCGTTATTACACCGAATGAGTGGTTTGAAAATACAGATCTCTGCACTAAAGATCTGATTCCGCAAACCTGGATCAGGCTGTGAAATCTTAACAAGGAGCCGTCTCCGGGCTTCCCTCAGTTCTAGTTTACGAATATATTGAGATTCCCTTACATATACTAGCCTAAACTTCTGAAGGGGGGAGGGAACAGGTATGGGTGATAAAAAACCTGGCCGCGGGCCAAAGAAAAGCGCGAAAAAAGCGCAAATGGAACTCTCTAAGGAATTAGCTCCCAAAACTAAGAAATAATGTGTTTGTTAAGATGGCTATAAGCTAGTCGTCTGTAATGCATAGCAGTTCTCAACACAACAAAAATAAGGTCTCAATCCTCCAAAGGATGAGACCTTATTTTTAATTCTGAGTTTGAGCTGCTATTAAGTTGGCTGCACAATATTTTTCCCGCAACTTCGGTTTTTCAATTTTTCCAGTGGGGTTGCGCGGAACGTCGCCGAATATTATCTTGCGCGGTCGCTTATAGCGCGGCAAGGCAGCACAGAATTTAATTATATCCTCCTCAGTACACTTGCGATCCGGTTTTAACTCTATTACAGCCGCGGCAATTTCACCAAGTCGCTTATCCGGCAGGCCAATAACTGCAACATCTTTTATAGCATCATTTCTATGGAGAAAATCTTCAATCTGAACCGGGTAAAGATTCTCGCCGCCGGAAATAATGACATCCTTTTTACGGTCAACCAAGTAAATAAACCCGTCTTTATCCATGCGAGCCATATCGCCGGTATACAACCAGCCACCTTTCAATACAGCGGCAGTAGCCTGCGGGTCATTGTAGTAACATTTCATTACCCCCGGCCCTTTTATAATAAGTTCGCCTACATTACCTTGCTGAACAGGTTTGCCCGATTCATCGACAATTGCAGCTTCCCATTTAAATCCGGGCTTTCCAATTGCCCCGACTTTATGGATATTTTCCATGCCAAGATGAACACACCCTGGCCCGATAGACTCACTCAAACCATAGTTAGTATCATACAGATGATTTGGGAAATACTTTTTCCAACGCTTAATCAAACTTGGCGGCACCGGCTGAGCTCCAATATGCATCAACCGCCACTGATCTAGCTTATAATCATTGAGATTTACCTCGCCGCTTTCTATGGCATTAAGAATATCCTGCGCCCAGGGGACAAGCAGCCAGACTATTGTAACCCTTTCTTCCGAGACGGCCTTAAGAATCCATGCTGGTTTTACACCGCGAAGCAAAACGGCTTTGCTTCCCGCTAAAAAGCTGCCGAACCAATGCATTTTTGCGCCGGTATGATACAGTGGCGGAATGCACAGAAAATTATCCTCCAGCGTTTGTTGGTGATGGTTTCGCTCGGTATAGCATGAGGACAGCAGACTAGAGTGACTATGAAGTATCGCTTTAGGAAAACCTGTAGTACCTGATGAAAAATAAATCGCCGCATCGTCTTCAGCAGTAAGCCTGACCTGCGGAGCAGCAGACGAATATGAAGTCTCAATCTGTTGATAGTTTTTAGCAAACGCAGGGCAATTCTCCCCTACATAAACCTGCATTTTTATTTTGTCAATTTTACCACTGATCATTTCTACCCGATCGACAAATTCCGGCCCAAAGACCAGCGTCACGGCTTCCGACAGTTCCAAGCAGTATTTTATCTCATCAGCATCATAGCGAAAGTTTAAAGGTACTGCCACAGCACCACTTTTAAGAATCCCAAAATAAATCGGCAGCCATTCAATACAGTTCATCAGGAGGATGGCAACTTTGTCGCCTTTATTTACACCATTGCTTAGCAGCAGATTGGCGAATCTGTTGGCTTTTTCGTCAAATTCACGCCAAGTCATTTCACGCCGATAGCCTGCTATAGGATTTGGTTCAATCAGTTCGTATTCACGCCATGAAATCTCGTGTTTTTCCTGCAGCTCAGGATTAATTTCAATCAGGCTGACATTTTCGCCATACAGCATAGCATTGCGGGATAGTATTTCAGTTATGACCATTATGTTAAATTCTCCTTTTAATCGGATTACTTTACATTCATTCCTGCTCTTAAGGCAAGGAGATTAACATTAACGGCGCTCGCCTTAACGCTGGTTTTAATAATTTCTTCCCAATCAATATAGGTAATCTCCATGGCTCGTACCAACGCTCCGAGCAAAACTACATTCATGGCTTTGGCATTTCCCAGTTCTTCGGCTATTTCAGCCGCCTTGATAACCGTTGTATCGGCCTTGGATTTTATCAGCTCCAGCAAACCTCCCGGATATTCCTGTTTACCCATTAGAATCGGTGCGGAAGGAATCTGGTAATCATTTACGACTGCTTTGCCGTTAGGCCGTAGGTAGTCGAGCCACCTTAGCGCCTCCATAGTTTCAAAGGAAACAAGTATATCAGCCTGTCCCTTGCCGATAATCGGCGAATATACCTTTTTCCCATACCTTACCTGAGTGCTGACGCTGCCGCCGCGCTGCGCCATACCATGCACCTCTGACATCTTTACGTCATAGCCGGCATCTACTAATCCATTGGATAATATTTTACTAACTAGAATGGTGCCTTGTCCGCCTACACCAACTAGCAGGATATTTTTCACATCCGCCATATTATTCACCAACCTTCTTTATGCCATCGACCGGACATACTTGCCGACATACCTCGCAGCCGACACACTGCACCGGATCAATAGCTGCTTTTTCACTGTTTTGATCGAATCTGAGAGCCGGGCAGCCGGTATTGATGCACATTTTACAGCCAATGCACTGTTCATGGTCTATTTCACAGGTTGCCATATAATCGCCGAATTCCCTTTTATCCTGCGGTGACTGCTTCTTTAGTACGCACGGCCAACGCGTAATAATAACGGACGGTTCATTCAAAGCAAATGCCCAGTCGAGGGCTTGCCTTACCTCGGTTAGTTTTAGAGGGTTGACGGTCCGTACATGGTCAATCCCCAATGCCCTCACGACATCTTCAATCGGCAGCGCCTTGGTCAGCATTCCCTGCAGTGTAAAGCCGGTACCAGGATGATCCTGGTGACCAGTCATACCGGTAATCCGGTTATCGAGAATAACGGTGATCGTATTGCTGTGATTATAGGCAATGTTCATAATACTGTTGATGCCGGTATGGAAGAAGGTTGAGTCGCCGATGGTCGCAACAACGCGCATGTTCTCATTAAATTTGTTGAAGACTTTTTGCGCGCCATGTCCGATGCTCGGAGCTGCTCCCATACAGATACAGAGGTCCTTGGCATTGAGGGGGTCGGCCCCACCCAGTGCGTAACAGCCGATATCGCCAGCTATCATGACATTTTTCTTTTTACTGAGCTCATAGAAAAACCCTCGGTGCGGACATCCGGCGCAAAGCACCGGCGGTCTATTGGCTATTAAGGATTTATCGTACTCGATAAGCGGATTTTCTTCCCCTGTCAATCCTTTGGCAACAATATCAGGGTTAAGTTCATACATGTTGGGTATTTTGTCTTTACCGATACAGGTTATTCCCATTTGCTTTATCTGCTCTTCCAAGTAGGGTTCCAATTCTTCAATGACATAGAGAGTTTCCACCTTGGAGGCGAATTCTTTAATTTTTTGGGCCGGCAACGGGTAGGTAAACCCAAGTTTAAGATAAGACGCTTTTTCACCAAAAACTTCTTTGGCATATTGATAAGCAACGCCCGATGAAATAATCCCGATTTTAGTATCATTCCATTCGAAGTAGTTCAAATCGGTCTCATCAGCGAATGCCGCCAGCTTACGCAATCTTTCTTCTAATTCAGCCCGCAGCCTTTTGGATACAGCAGGAATAAGGTCATATTGGGAAAGGTTTTTTATATAAGGTTTCTTATTGTCTGCTTTTCGTTCACCAATTTCGACCAAGCCTTTACTGTGACAGACTCTGGTGGTCATTCTAAAAAGTATCGGCGTATTGAATCTTTCGCTTATTTCCATAGCTGCCTTAATCATGTCTTTCGATTCCTGGCTGTCACTTGGCTCAAGCATGGCTATTTTGGCAAATTTGGCGTAGTGTCTGTTATCCTGTTCATTCTGTGAAGAGTGAAGACTTGGATCATCAGCGGTTATCAGCACCATGCCGCCATTTGTTCCTGAATAGGCAAAACTGAACAGCGGGTCGGCTGCTACGTTTACGCCAACCATTTTCATGGCCGCTAGCGATCTGGCACCCACGATGGAGGCACCTATAGCATTTTCCAAAGCCACCTTTTCGTTGGGGGCCCACTCGGCGATTATATCTTTTTTGAATCCGGCAATATTCTCTAGTATTTCGGTACTTGGCGTCCCAGGGTAAGCTGCGGCGTACGTCACGCCAGCCTCGTATGCTCCCTGGGCAACTGCTTCATTACCGGTCAATAGTTTTTTCATTATAAACCTCCCAAAAGATAATTTTACTTGATAGCGGCTTGCTGAACCTTGGACTTTTTGCTTTTCCCGTAGGCAAGAATAGCCCCTAGCACTACGGACAAGTACGCTGCCATCAAAACCCGGTATTCGGGCGGCAATAAAAAAGTGAGCGTATGGGCCGGTATCCAGAAATACGGAATAGTCTTTAAAATGACGAAGGAAACCAGGCCATGCCAATCAATTCTGCTAATTACGTCAGACAGTTTGACACTTCTGAGCGGCACATTCTCACCGCAAATAATATCGATATAAGTGTCAGTTATCCGATGAAGAGTCATGAATGCAGGACCAAAAGCCAGATTCATGATAGCGCCTATCCAAAAAGCGGTCCATATTTTAGCTGAGAATGTATCCCCGGACCATAACAGTCCTTTTGACAATGCTCCGGCAACTCCACTGGAAAACACTTCAAACATCAAAACAATCAATATACCGATTAGACCCCATATTATGCTGCGGTAGACTACCCCCGCAGGTCGCTTCCATTCCCCCATAGCAATGCGAATAGCTAGCAGCTCGCCCATAGTTGCTAAAACAGCAAATTTTCCAAAGCCCATAATATACGGATGCTCTTTAGTAGCACTTACAAATATTTGGTGGCTTGACGGCACTATCATAATTGACGAAACAGCGCATAATATAGCCAACCATAAAAAATCTCCGCGCTTCATTTTTCCTCCTAATGCTCAATAATCACTGACCATTATTAACTGTATAATCCGGACTTTTACCAATAGAAATCAACATTGTCTTTTGTCCGGAGGCAATCTTTAATTTCTGTATCATTACTCAGAATGGCTACTGCCCGCTCAACATCATCGACTTTCATTACTACCTTTGCTACATGGTTACTTGTAGTGGTAAAGGCATAAACATACTCAATATTTATATCGGCTTCACTTAGCTTGTTAACATAAATTAAAAGGTTGCCTGGTTTGTCACCAATAGTTATTGCGAGCACCGGTGTTCTTTTTACAATGAAGCCGGCCTCGCGCAATATTTCTCCTAGCTCGGCGGGGTTAGGCACTATAAACCGCAGAATGCCGAAATCGGAAGTATCCGCCATCGATAACGCTTTAATATTAATGTTATTAGTTTGGGCGACTTGTAATACTTCCCGAAAAGCACCAGGGCGATTTTCAACAAACGTTGAGATTTGCTCAATAATGTTCATTCTTATTACCCCCTTTTTATATTTTCCGCTTATCGATAACCCGTTTAGCCTTTCCTTCACTGCGTTCAATGGTTTTTTTCGAAACCAGCTTTACTTTACTGGAGATACCTAAAAGCTCACTCATCTTTTTTTGCAGCTTGTGTTCAAGGATTTCAAGACCCCGGATTTCATCAGTAAACACTTCTTCCGTAATTTCCACCAGAATAGTCAATTTGTCGAGATTATCAATACGCTCGACAATCAGTTGATAATGCGGCGCCATTCCCATATCGAGCAAAACACTTTCGACCTGGGATGGAAATACATTAACACCCCCGATTATCAGCATATCATCGCTACGTCCCATAACTTTGCTCATTCTGACCAGTGTTCTGCCACAGGAGCAAACCTCTCGATTAAGCACTGTTAAATCTCGAGTGCGATAACGAATAAGGGGCAAACCTTCCTTAGTCAGGGTGGTTATAACCAACTCACCACTTTCTCCGTCAGGCAGTACCTCGCCGGTTACTGGGTTAATAATTTCCGGATAGAAATGGTCTTCATTTATATGCAAACCATCTTGGGCAGTACATTCGCAGGCAACACCCGGGCCAATGATTTCGCTTAATCCGTATATATCATAAGCCTTTATATTAAGCTGACGCTGAATCTCCTGCCGCATTTGCTCCGACCACGGTTCAGCCCCAAAAATTCCAACCTGCAGTGGAAGTTCCCGGCAATCAACGCCTACCTCCCGCATCACTTCAGCGATATGAAGGGCATATGAAGGCGTACAAGCCAGAACACTGGTGCCGAAATCTTTCATCAAGGTAATCTGCCGTGCCGTGTTGCCGACAGAGGTAGGAATAAGCGATCCCCCAATTAACTCGGCGCCATAATGGACACCCAACGCACCGGTAAACAGCCCATAACCATAAGCATTTTGAATAAACGATTTATTGGTAACACCTACTGCTGTTAACGCTCTGGCCATAACTTCAGCCCACATATTTAGGTCGCGCTTTGTATAACCAACAACAGTCGGCTTACCGGTTGTACCACTAGAAGCATGGATTCGGACAATCTCGCTCATTGGCAAGGCAAACAAGCCATATGGATAGTTATCCCGCAAATCCTGCTTTGTTGTGAACGGCAATTTGTGAATATCACCTATACCCTGAATATCTTCCGGCAACAGCCCGGCAGCCTGAAATTTTTCACGATATGAAGGCACCTGCGAATATACTCTTTGGACTAAATCGCACAGCGCACTAGACTGGATTGCTGTCATTTCTGCTCGGCTGAGCTTTTCGATATAGTTGTTCCAATACATAACGATGACCCCCTCTTCTTTAAAATGGCAAATTGTCTTTTTAAAAACAAAAAAACTCCAGTCCTTGAAAGGACGAGAGTTATCTCGCGGTACCACCTTTGTTATTCGTTAGATAACGAATCAACTTTTCAGGTACAGGCACTTAGCCGATACCCTCCATCTATAACGTGATGGTTTACGGCGTCACCTACTATTTCAGCCTTTACCGAAAATTCAGCTTCGCAACTCCAAGGAGAACTTCAGCATCTTTCTTGTACCGGCTTCTCAACACCGCCGGTTCTCTGTAGCAAGGTCAAAATGCCTACTTTTCCTCTTCAATGTCATTAGATATTATTGAAGCCCATTATAACATACTCTGTAAATATTTCAATATCCATTTTACGATTTATTAAATTTAATTAAATTTTTTATTTTTTGTACATCGCAATAATACAATAATCCTTTGATATTAGATAGGGCCCTCACCTCGATAATAGCCTTAAGGTACCTATAATAAGCAAGGACCTGCGATAAATGCAAAGAAACTGAAGCGCGAAGGAGGAATATTGATGTAATTGGAAGAATCTGTATATCCTGTAAATAATTAGTAAGCCCTAAGATCCCTAATTAACACTTTAACGGAATGGGGTATATTTACTGTGGCCTTTAAAAAAACAATTCTTTTTATATCCATAAACGGGCATCAAAAACGGTATTTCCACGCTCTGCAGGCTGCTTTAAGTTCTCGATATGAAGTAAACCATGTACACTATGCCCTTTCTCATGCAATCAGCACATTTTTGCCAATAACCCCTATACCGAAAAAATTAAATATACTGCCTGAAGATATTAATAATATCTTAAATTATATGAAACTAAAAAATAAGTACCGAGGGATGACATCAATACAACGGCTGTTTCAACGTGAAAATGCGTTGTATCGTCAAGCCATCGCCGCAATACATTACTTTTACAACTACATTACCAGTAAGCATATCGATCTCGTCTGCGTATGGAATGGCAGCCTCATACCGCTGGCTGCGGCAACTATAATAGCAAAAAAACTTGGTAAAAAAACTCTCTATTTTGAAAATGGCTATCTTCCCGGAACAACAGTAGTAGATCCTAAAGGTGTAAACAATCATAATAGTCTCGTAGGATTGAGCAAATCCTTTTATGAAACCGTTGAGATAGATGAGGCGAAACTCGAGAAGATACGCAAAGAACGGCCAGTTGCACGAACAATCAAACGCAAATGGTATGATCGATTAAAACTAAGCAACCAATCACCTGAACATGACGCCGTCAGCCTTCCGGAGCATTACATCCTTATCCCCCTGCAAGTCCATGACGATACACAGATTTTGCTTCATTCACCAAATATCAAATCTATGGATCAACTCGTAGATTGCGTAACTACCGCTGTTGAACAATACAACATATGTAGTGATATACCTATATCGATTGTCGTAAAAGCACATCCGTCAGATTCAGGGCGAATTGACTATAGCAAAATAGAGCAAACCTGCCGAAAAAAAAAGGCGCTGTTCTTACGCTACTATCCTACACAGACTCTCATTAAACAGGCAGCCGGCATTATAACCATCAATTCTACGGTAGGTATCGAAGCCCTAATCCAGCACAAACCGGTTATTACCCTCGGCAACGCTTTCTATAATGTACCAGGCATTGTGCACCATGTTGATGATCCGAAAATGTTACCCGACATGATCCCTGTTATCGCAAATCAACAAGTAAACCATCGGTTAATTGATCAGTTTTTATATTATCTGGGTATTCATATTTAGCGGAAGGACTATGGTCACAGCCTACCAGCCAACATTTTGCTAGTGTTTGTTCAAAAATAGACCATATATTAACCATAGGTTAATATGCTTAGAGCAAGCACATAATTAAGGGGGTGCTGACGATTGTCTGCCTGTAAATATAGCAACATACTGGTCTATGCTTTGGATAGGGCGTTAGGGGATACCATATTATCCACAAGCGCGATTGAAATTTTAAAAAGAAAATTCCCAAAAGCAAAAATTACGCTGATGGTGCGCAAGCCATATAGCGACCTATTTAAAACCAGTCCTATCTTGGATGAAGTTTTGGCTCTAGATTATGATCACTTCCGATCCTCTCTAAGCTATATAATAAAAACAGCTCGCTTTTTGCGAAATAGACAGTTTGATCTATCATTATCGCTAGATCACCGAGACCGGGCCGCAATACTGATGTTTCTGGCCGGTATTCCAACGCGGGTCGGTGCTAAACAAATGTATAACGGAAAGGGCATACTATCAAGCTTTTTATTTACCCGCTCAATAACAGTCCCTTACTCGCATGATACTCATGTTACAGAATTTTACCAGGGTTTAGCTCGTAACGCTTTTAATATGCAGGCTGACGCATTGCCCTTTATCGGAAAAAGCTTGCCTGATCAGTTGGAAAAAGCCCTGCGTCTGTTTGAGGGCATACCGCCAAATCAGTTTTTAGTCGGACTTTGTCTATGCGGGAGAAGCAGTTTGAAGAGTTGGCCCAATTCTTTTACTGCCGAGCTGCTAACAAAGCTATATAAGCGCTACCATCTATTCTTTTATGTAGTAGGACGCCAGGAGGACTTGCTGTTTGCCGATGAGCTTATTAATCAAGTTGATTTTCCAATAATTAATTTATGCGGAAAAACAGACCTCTCTGAGTTATTAGCGATTATCCGCATTTCAGATTTGCTTATTACTGTGGATACTGCGACCATGCACATCGCTGCATCGGCAGATGTCCCTATTGTAGCTTTATTTGGTCCATATTCACCCTTAAAGTGGCACCCCGTCAGCGACAAAGCTGCAGTGCTTTGGGCTTCGCTGCCTTGCAGTCCCTGTGATGCCAGCGGAGCTGATTGCAAAGGAGAAGGCTGGTGTATGAAAGCATTAACGGTTACAGATGTGTTCAATAAAACAGCCCAGCAATTAGCCACTATCAAGAAACTCGACCCAAGACGCAATTCTTATTCTGAGTATTTCTCTAGTCAACCCATAACCGGTTAGAACTGGCTGGAAGTGAAGGGAATCATGGGCACACAGGGCAGGACACCAAAATACCTATGCTAATATGAACAGCAGCGTTCGAGATGGCATTTCGCAAAACGCCGTCGGCTCTTCTACAACAGTTCCAGCAATAATTAAAAGGTGAAACCTTTGGTTTCACCTTTTAATTATTGCTGGAACCCGCCCGGTTGGGCGGTATTTTGTTTTCCAATAGCCAGAATACTTTGCAATTGCGACAGCAGCATTCCGCCAAACATGAAAGTACAGCCTAATAGCTCGGCGGCGCTAAGTTGTTCGTCCAGAATTAAATAGCCGCCGATAGCCGCAAATACAGTTTCCATGCTGAGAATGATTGCCGCATGGGACGGCGAAGCATTTTTCTGCCCTATCACCTGCAGCGTGTAGGCAACGCCAACAGATAATAGGCCGCCATATAGGAGCGGAACCGCAGCTTGAGAAATACCTGTAAAGGTTATAGTCTCAAGCGAAAAAGCCACAGCAAGGCTCAGTACAGAACATACTGCGAATTGGCAGCAAGAAAGTTTAAGCACATTAACCCTGTTAGCATATCGATCAATGATTAGAATATGGGCCGCCCAAAATAAAGCACCGATTAACTCCAACATATCGCCATAGGCAATCGTAAGTTCTTCTTTGATACAAAGCAGAAAAAGACCGACTAAGGCCAAAAGGCAGCCGAACCAGGTATAAGGCGAAACCTTCTGGCGCAAGAATAGGCCTGCCAACGGAACAAGTACAATATATAGACAGGTAATAAACGCGGCTTTACCGGCCGTCGTATACATTAGTCCTATCTGCTGCAGCGTTGCGGCGATAAATAAGACGGAACCAGCTATTATTCCGATACGGACAGTCAAATAATTATCTGGTTCATCCTGTTGCCCACGTCCATTAAAATAGTAAATCAGTGGCAGCAGCGAAAGGCTGCCCAGGGCAAACCGGACGCCGTTGAATGTATAGGGTCCCACATAATCCATGCCAACTCGCTGAGCTACGAACGCAAATCCCCAGATAATGGCTGCAAGTAATAGTAAAATGTTATGTCTCATAATGTATTTATTCTAGTTCATATCGATGTTGAAGGCAACCATATCCAAAAAAAATCGCGGGACACGTGCCCGCATTGTTTTTTTGAATTATTTTAATCAATCCTATATGTTATTCAGACCGTTAATCTTACTATCTCCTTATAGTTGCTTTCCACAGCCCATGAAGATTGCAATAAGCATACATGTCTAGCTCATTCGCCTCGCCTACACAGAAAGCAGCTTCTGGCGGCTGCCCGTCTACTAGATTTACTCGTTGCACGCTATTGCCGGAAACAACAGCAATCCATTGAATATAATGTTGGGCCGTCATCGGATGAACCACGCTGCCAACCTTAACAACCAATCCCCCGTCATCACCAAACTCGGCCACCGGGACATGCTTTTCGGATGAAGCATCTACAGTATTTGGTATTAAAAGCTCCATCAGTTTCTCACAACAAGTGACTTGAGCATTGGCCTTTGAGCACGTCAGCGCATAAGAGCTGCCATTGCAAACTAGCTGCGGCTTTCCCTTTTCGATAACTTCTAATGTATGGCCACACTCAGAACACCTGTAAACGTCTAAACTCATAATAAATTTCCCTCCTAAAAATTATTACTTGATTTGAAAACTGCTCAATCTTGCGAAACTGCAATTCGTTGAGCTTGAATGGATAATTATTATCTGTTAGTAATAATTTCATTATATCTGGAACAAGCTGGGTGTGTCAATAGAATTTCCCAAAATATTATTGCGCGCCCTGGGGTAAATCATCCGCTTCGTCACACTTAACTAAACAAGTTAATATATTACAATAAAAGCATCAATTCGAAGAGGAGTTGACTGTTATGTCCAGCAGTTTTCTAAAGTTTCTTCAAGGTTTGAAAATTCTTCCAGGAATACAGGTTCGCGTTGTATTAAATAATGGCGCCACCGCAAACAACGGTACTGGCGGAATTTCCTACGTACTAACCGGATCGCTAGTTGCAGAGACCGACGACCGCCTTCAGGTAAATCCCTTTCCTTTCTCACCAACCAATATCGAGCTCGACTGCTCACCTGACTTTATCCTGCTCGACCTAGGGGCATCTGGGGTTACAATAATCGCTCCCGGTACTAACGGCCCTAACCCCACATTCATAACCCTAACTGGAATCATTGCCATAAATTTAAACAGTATACAGCTCATTGCTCCTGTTACCCCAATATAGAAGCATGGGTTCTCGTAGTGCAGTTATTTATTTTGCTCGATCATCCGGATAACATCCACAAGATAGTTGCTGAGGAGCGGAACATTTAATAAAATTATTCTCCGCAGCATTTCAATTATAATGGCAAACACGATCGTTGTACCGAGTGCAAAACCCAGTCCGCGGAAGATACCAGCTACGAAATTAGTTATTATCAGCTTGCGTGGTTTTTCCAACAGCTCTATATAGCTGGCGATCTGCAGAGCTTCTAGTCGGTCAGCCAGTTTTTCCAGGCGTTTAGCGGCTCTTTCTTCAAGACCAGTACACATCCTCTCACCCTCCAGCGTAAACGAATTCCAGCATTAATCCCCAATATGCCGAAATACACTTTTATATGATTTTTATTCCCGAATGAAGCCATTATTGCTTGGCTATCTATCACTTACAAAATTATCCTAAGAATAACAGTTGACGTTCAATATAAAAGCAGCCTCACCCCTACGCAACTAAGGTGAAGCTGCTTTTCGCCTTCCATGATATCGTTTTAATTAAAGGTACTATTTAAATTATTACAAAATGGTATTCGAATACGTTTTTTGTAAAAAATTCTTTACAATGTGGCATTTTAAGGCTGTAATGTTATATACTAGGCATATACTTTTGGGGACTTACCCTGGATAAAGCTAATTTGAAAGAATAGTGAGGGATAAAATTGAGCATTAAATCACTTTCACCGCTGGATGGGCGGTATGGCGCTATTACTCAGCCTTTAGGCGACTATTTCTCGGAATGGGCTTTGATAAAATATCGAATTCATGTAGAAGTCGAATGGCTCATCGCCATGGCAAGCAATCCTGCCTTTGCTGAAATCCGCCAATTTACACCAGAAGAAATTACCTTTTTACGTAACATTGTTAAAAATTTTGATGACAATGCCGCTCTACGGATTAAAGAAATTGAACGCACCACCAATCATGATGTAAAAGCGGTCGAATATTTTCTTCGTGAAACCCTAGGTACTATGTCGCTAGCTGACATCCTGGAATTCATCCATTTTGCCTGCACATCAGAAGATATTAACAATCTTTCCTATGCACTGATGCTGAAGCACGGCATCGAAGATGTGTGGCTTCCTGCGGCCGAAAACCTTGTTCAAACCGTTACCACTATGGCAGAAGAAGAAAAAGCTATATCCATGCTGGCCCGCACGCACGGACAATCAGCCTCGCCCACAACAGTAGGCAAAGAGCTGGCTGTGTTTGTTTACCGCTGGAACCGCCAACTAAAACAAATTCGTTCTCAGGAATATCTAGGCAAATTCAACGGTGCAGTAGGCAACTTCAACGCTCACAGCATTGCCTATCCGGAAGTAGATTGGGAAGCGGCTTCCCGTTCTTTTGTCGAAGGCCTGGGATTGACCTATAACCCATTGACTACCCAGATTGAATCACATGATTATGTGGCTGAATCATTCCATGCTCTCACGCGGTTTAATAATATTCTTCTGGATTTTGACCGCGATATGTGGCTCTACATCTCGCTTGGCTACTTCAAGCAAAAAGCGATTGCCGGTGAAGTAGGTTCTTCTACCATGCCGCATAAAGTTAACCCCATCGACTTCGAAAACTCAGAGGCAAACCTTGGTCTAAGCAACGCAGTGCTTGACCATTTGGCCAACAAACTGCCTATTTCCCGCCTGCAGCGCGACTTAAGCGACTCTTCGGCATTACGCAACATTGGCACAGGTATTGGTCATTCCTATATTGCAATTACTTATACCCTAAAAGGCCTTAGAAAAACAGCCGTCAATAATGAGGCCCTTGCTGCCGATTTGAATCATGCTTGGGAAGTACTAGCTGAAGCGGTGCAGACAGTAATGCGCAAACACGGACATGCCAATTCCTACGATAAACTTAAAGCCATTACCCGCGGCAAAGGCATCAGCGAAGAAGACATTAAGGCTTTTATCGAAAGTGTAGCATTGCCGGAAGCAGACAAAAAACGCCTACTGGCCCTGACCCCGTCACAGTATATTGGTATTGCCGCCTCCTTGGTAAAACATATCTAAAAGAAAACTAATTAGGATAACAGTGCCAAAAAGCCTCACCCCGGATCTTAGGATTGAGGTTTTTTGCCTGTATCAAGACTTATAGCTTAGCCATGAGATTCTGCGGAGAAATTGGCTAGCTTTATCGCCGATATGTTCAAAGGTGAACGGCATAGAAGCTATTTTAGACCTGATATTCTCGAACCTGCCGACCGGTTGATAGTCAATTCCTTTAATAAAACATTCCAAAAAGCCTACAAGTTCCTCAGCATAAGCTCTAGTGACCTGACTATGCAAGGGAAGACAAACAACTTCAACGCCACCAGAAAGCGCGCTTGATTCTAAATCATTATCCCAATCATAATATTCTTCGCCATATTGGAATAGAGGATAATTCAACCCTTGGCCAAACTCAAGTCCGGCAGCGGCCGCAGCTTCAAGGCACGCTTGTCTGTTTGTCACTTTTACCGGATAATTTGATAATATTGCTCCTTCTGAATATTCGTAGACAGTCAAACCACGCTTTCTTAGCAATTCACCGTAGTACAAAGCCAACTGTTTCCTATGAGCAATAACTGTATCAAACTGCTTTGCATAGTACTTTGAGAGCCGGTGTTGAATGGTGCATACTCCTTTAAAGAACTCTCGCTGTGAGGGCTCATGGCTTAAGAATTCTGAACCAAACAGCGGGCTGACCCTTGCTAAATAGCTTACCGCAAGCCTGAAACTGCGATATTTGTTTAGTAAATATCGCAACGAATAACGAATTATTATTCCTAAAGCTTCTGGCTTGGTCGGCTTAGGAGCAACTGATTCCATTGCTGCCATAATACCTAGATATTTAGGATTTGTCACATGCGCAATACCCTGCGATCCAAAGGAGAAAAACGCTCCGTCACCATAGGTCCCTAAGGCCCTGCCGTTACTGTCTAGTTGTGGAGCATACTCGCAATATTCAAAAACTAATAAGCCTTTTTCTTTGGCCCAATTGACTATTTTTTCAGTTTCCGGATTGGGGCTGCCGTAAGTATGGTGGATAAGCAGAGCAGCCAATTTTCCCTTTTCTTTTTTTGCGCTAATATTTTCGTAGGCTTGGACATAATGTTTTAAAAGTGAATTATAACTCGACGGATCAAACTCAACAAACTCAGGAATAGCCGCGGTATAGCTCACCGTTTGCGGAACGAATGAACTTGTATAGGCAGGCAGCAGCACTTTATCATGCCTCCCTATCCCAAAAGCCTGCAGCAAACAATAAAAGGCAACTTTTTCATTGAAAAATGCAAAAGAGGTATTTGACACTTCCATCCCTGTTACACCCCGATCCTGGGATTATTTTAATAGTTGAAGAAAACGTCCACCTCTATCTTAATTGGTATTTTATTCCATAACAACAAGCGAATTCTGACTTAAGGTTGTCCTAATTTACATCTTATAACAGTAATCGTGAGTATCTTCCAATTACGGCATTCCTACATTGCGGTGTTCAAATCTATTAACCTAGTGAAGCTGCTGTCTCAGCTAGCGTCCGCATCATGGCAAAATGTCGAATTTCTACAATGCTTGCAGACACCCGTCAACGTGCTTCCCAGCTGTAAGACCTATAAGTTATAACATACTATAGTGCTTTTAAGTAACAATCTATTCCAAATTACCAGAATGAAGGAAGTAACAATTCCAATATAGAATAATAATCATGGCTGATTTGAAAAGAACATAAGTTATTTGTATAACTTAACTATCTAGCCAGCAATGAATTTCATGCCAAGGAGTGTCTTTATTATGCGTAGATTAGTTTGTTTGATAATTGTAATTAACTTTTTTCTGGTTTTCATGCCGGAAAAGTCATACGCGGCTGATTCTAATGTCGAGCTGGATTGGGACTACCTGACTTCATACAATGATGCTGCCAACCTTGATACGGTATCACTACATATACTTGAAAAGATTTCGGAGAAAAAAAATAAGTCTATCTATCGCGGTATCACTATTACTCGTCCGCATGGAGACATAACCGTAAATAACCAAACCAGAAATAGCTCCGCAGTCGGTATCGGTCCTACCTATATGATTCGCTATGAAAAGCCTCAGTCCGAGAAACTATCAATGGCGTTAGATGTTAGCGGCGGATTAATTATATACGATAAGGTATTTCCAGCTGGCGGAAGATACTATAATTTCATGTGGCGGATCGGGCCGCAATTCATTTATAAAATCAACGATAACTCATCAGTAAATCTCGGGTATATGGTAGTACACGTTTCTAATGGTTTTAAAACTCACAATCCAGGGTATGATTCCCGCGGAATCTCCTTGGGTTTTACGACTAAGTTTTAAAGAATTTATTACGCGAACTGGCGTCGTTTTTCAAGCGGCGTCAGTTTTCTTAATTGGGGTCGCGGTTAAACGCCGACATTCCCGTCAACTTTGTTGTAAACTGATGCGTAACCCATTATAATTGAAATGGCATTCACAATTGGCGAATAATGCGAAGTATAGATTAATAGATAGGCGGATAAGTTATGAAAATTTCAAAGAATGATGCGTTGATATGGTTTGATTTCTTTTCACAATTGCCTGAGGAAGCGGAAATTAGTATAAAACATGAAGAAATCATTTATGCTACCTTTGCGCAAATTGAGGCAGCGGTTGATCATCGAAATGATACGTTAATGTCAGAAATTAAAGGTTTGAAGACTTTAAATAATAGAACTTTTTTTGTAGGAAATGAAAGCAAATTCCCCAAAGGATGTCGTTCTTGCCTATTAGGCACTGGTTTGAGTGCAATTAGAAAAACGAACAAATGTAATTTAGAGTGTAAATTCTGTTATAATTACGGCGAACTAGAAGCTATTCATCCAGTTGGAGAAGGCATGTGGGAAATTGGCGGCACAAAGTTTTACGAGAAGGATATAGACTTGCTGCTTTCCATTTACCAAAAACCTACCGGCATTTCCTACGTTTATTTAGAACCTTTTATGGAAATTGAAAAATATTATTCGGTTATAAAAAAGTTTAGTAATGCTCAAATTCATCAACATTTATACACAAATGGCACTTTAGCAACAGAAGAGACCTTGAAAGCATTAGGTGATGCCGGTCTTAATGAGATACGTTTCAATCTAGGTGCTTCGAATTGTTCGGACAAAGTAATTGAAAATATTGGCTTAGCGAAAAAACACATTAAACATGTAGGTATTGAGACTCCAATGACGCCTGAGTTTTTTGAAGCATTTTTCAAGAAAAAACAAGCAATTTTCGAAACAAAACTGGATTTTATCAATTGTGCGGAATTACATTTAAATGAGAAAAACATCAGCAATTATTATGGGGAAAATATGTACATTTCCAGACATGGCTATATATCGCCAATTTGGAGCAGGGAATTAACTTTGAAATTCATGAAAATAGCTGATGAAGAAAACTGGGATTTAGCAGTTCATGATTGCTCAAACTATACAAAGTTTGCAAGAGGGTTAAATTTAAGCAGCAAAGCGGGCATGTGGTTTGGAGCCAGTAATTATGCCTGTGAGTTTTCGATGATTCCATACGATATTTTTATACCAATACTAAATGATGATAATTTCAAATTTTTAAATGAAGAAGAATTGCCTGACGACTACAAACCAGAGCTTATCGATTTCTAGACAGATAAACAGTCAAACTCCTGTCAGACTTAATAATTTGACAGGAGTTTGACTGTTAAAGAACGTGTAAAGTTTACAAGTAAGTTTTAATCAGGCTGAATACTATAAGTTTCGTCGCACATACTAGCTTTATTAAAGGAGGTATGTCCATGGGAATGTACGATAGGAAAAGTCCTTATATGTTACCAGAAGAACCGAAAACACAAGCTGTTTGCACTTGCGGAAAAACAGGAAATGCACCTTACTGCGACGGCTCTCATCAAGGAACAGGTAAGGAGCCAGAAATTATACAGATGGAGAAAGGTAAGACCGTTGCTATCTGTGGCTGCGGCAAATCAGGTAACAAGCCGTATTGCGATGGCAGTTGCAGTAAATAAGTTATCGACTTCGCTCGGGTAGAAGAAGTGTAAACTTTATTTAATGAGCGTCAACCCCTTGCAACGCGGGGTTGACGCTCATTTTTGATAAGTATCTTGACGGCAGAGGCGTTCCTTTTTTATCAACTTAATTGTGGACGAAAAGGTAAGAGATGAAAAATGATGGATTCATAATCGTTTTAAAGGAATATATCGATAAATTAATGAATTAGAGAAAATATCGCAGGCAAGAGTGTGGCTTGCTTGTAAAATCTATCCATAAAGCTAATATTGTGAGGTGGAATAAATGGAGAAAATCCTACTAAACACTCCCGTTGAGGGGTTTTTAGAAATTACAGAGCAGGTTCAAAAGATAGTTGAAGAAGGCAAAATACAGCATGGTATTTGCCAGATCTTTGTCCCTCATACCACGGCAGCAGTAACAATAAATGAAAATGCCGATCCTGATGTAGTGACCGATATGTTGGCAGCATTGAACCGGATGATTCCAGACCTGCCCTACCATCATGGCGAAGGAAATTCGCCGGCGCATGTAAAAAGCTCCCTTATCGGCTGCTCAGTAACCGTTCCTGTTGCAGAGCGACGGTTATGTCTGGGGACGTGGCAGGGGATTTATTTTTGTGAGTTTGATGGCCCCCGGAAAAGGAAAGTTTGGGTTCAGTTGGTAGGGAATTAGAGTAGAAGGCTTTGAAACATGGGGACAGGGACATTGTTTCAGTTAAGCTTAGTGGCGGCAGAGGACGTCAGTCTGACGTCCTTAGTGTCCACGGTAAATGAAGTCAGGGTACTTGCTGGCAAGCGTTATTATCTGGCTTC
>JAAYSF010000014.1 GCA_012523975.1 Veillonellaceae bacterium | reverse complement strand
CTTACTAAAATCCCGAAACTCGCCTGCGGCTCAGACAGTCGGGATTTTTTAACGTAAGCCGCACGGTTTCCCGTCCTTGCGGAACGGCTTTTTCCAGAAAGGGCCGATAGGCACGGGGGTATGAGGAAACGAGTATAACTTAGAGTCGTCATCTTTCACATTACCCCGTTCGTACTCCCTTACGGACCATTACGGAAGCGGCCGGTCCGAAGGATGGAAAAAGACCTTGCTTGCGATAAGAAAGTCCGACTGTCTGAGCGCAGCGAGTTTCGGACTTTCCGCAAGTGAGGTCTTTTTCCAAGGCCGCTGGAGGACAGGTCCTTGATTTTTTGGGTACTTTTTTATCAAGAAAAAAGTACCGGCTGCACAAAGCAGCCCCCTTTCTTCCCCGTTTATTCTTTTAATGAAGATACGGGCTACGGAAATGATATGTACGACTGAAAACCGCAGAGCTTTTCACTCTGCGGTCATTTTTATAGAGGCTTCTTATTTTTGGCCACCTGCAAACGGACAAGCGCCCGATGCAAGGCTGCCTCAGCCAGTCGCATTTCATGATCTTCCTTAGATTCTTTGAGACGCCTTTCGGCACGCTCTTTTGCCGTTTCGGCCCTTTCAACATCAATTTCTTCGGCAAGCTCTGCACAATTGGCCAGTACCGTAACCTTATCTGGCTGAACTTCGATAAAGCCGCCGGCAACAGCAATTTGATCCTCACCGTCATCAGTTAAAATACGAAGCGGCCATACGGCAAGGGCTCCAATTAATGAGGCATGACCGGGGAGAATACCGATATCACCGCTCAGCGTCCGGGCGATAACCATATTCACACTGGCGCTATAGGTAACTTTTTCGGGAGTAACAATATCCAGCCTGATTTTGTTAGCCACTTGCTACTCCTCCTTCAGTTTGCGCGCCTTTTCCACCGCTTCCTCAATTGTACCGACCATAAAGAAGGCCGTCTCAGGCAAATCATCATGCTTACCGCTCAAAATTTCTTTGAAACCACGGATGGTTTCTTTAAGCGGAACATATTTTCCGGCCATGCCGGTAAATGTCTCGGCAACAAAGAACGGCTGACTCAAGAAACGCTGAATTTTACGGGCTCTGGCAACGGACAGCTTATCATCGTCCGATAATTCTTCCATGCCTAAGATAGCGATAATATCCTGCAGTTCTTTATAGCGCTGCAATACTTCTTGGACACCGCGGGCCACTTGATAATGTTCTTCGCCAATAACATTAGGATCAAGTATCCGCGAGGTTGATTCAAGCGGATCAACGGCCGGATAGATACCGAGCTCGGCGATTTGCCGGGAAAGCACGGTAGTAGCATCAAGATGGGCGAAAGTTGCGGCCGGGGCAGGGTCAGTCAAGTCATCGGCCGGAACATAAACAGCCTGAACTGATGTGATTGATCCTTTCTTAGTGGAGGTAATCCTCTCTTGCAAAGCACCTACGTCAGTACTCAATGTCGGCTGATAACCAACGGCTGACGGCATCCGACCCAGTAGCGCCGAAACTTCAGAACCGGCTTGGATAAAGCGGAAAATGTTATCGATGAAGAGCAGCACGTCCTGTCCGCCAACATCACGGAAATATTCAGCCATGGTCAGGCCAGTCAAACCGACGCGCATTCTTGCGCCGGGCGGTTCGTTCATCTGGCCGTAAACAAGCGCAGTTTTTTCAATAACGCCAGATTCACGCATTTCCATCCACAAGTCATTGCCTTCGCGGGTCCGTTCGCCAACGCCGGCAAATACTGAGTAACCGCCATGCTCAGTTGCGATATTACGGATTAGCTCCATAATCAGTACGGTTTTACCAACTCCGGCGCCGCCGAAGAGACCTATTTTGCCGCCCCTGGAATAGGGGGCAATCAGATCGACAACTTTAATACCAGTCTCGAGGATTTGCGTAGCAGTTTCCTGCTGTTCAAAAGTTGGAGCCGGCCGATGAATCGGCCAGTGATCATCAGCAGCGATTTGTTCTGGATTATTGTCAACAACTTGGCCTAGTACGTTAAACACGCGACCAAGCGTACCTTTGCCAACCGGGATTTTAATCGGTGCTTCGGTATCCACGGCATCCATACCGCGGGTGAGACCATCCGTCGAGGACATGGCCACACAACGGACTGTACTGTCACCAAGATGCTGCATTACTTCAGCAACAAGGTCGATTTGTACATCGCCAGATTGTCCGGAAATATTAATGGCATTGTAAATTGCCGGCAGCTGTTCCGGCGGAAATTGAATATCAATAACCGGCCCGATAACCTGCACAACTTTACCTATATTACTCAAGGGTTTCCCCTCCTTTTTCACCAGCTATTTCAGCGCTTCGGCGCCGCCCACAATCTCGGAAATCTCGCGGGTTATCGTCGCCTGGCGAACCTTATTGTAATTAAGAACAAGCTTGGAGATAAGCTCCTCAGCGTTGTCGGTGGCTGATTCCATCGCCGTCATCCGGGCGCCGAGTTCACTAGCCGCAGCCTGCAAGAGTGCTCCGTAAAGCACTGTCTCGAGATAGCGCGGCAACAGCACATCCAGCACTTCAGGCGCTGACGGTTCAAATATGTATTCATGCTTGTCTGATGCGTCTTCGACGCCGCTGTCAATCGGCAGCAGCCTAATAACTTCGGGCTTCTGGTTGATAGGCGAAATAAACTGTGTATAAACCAGATATACTTCGTCATACTCTCCGGTAATAAAGCTATCAGCAACACGCTGGGCAATTTCTACCGCATTCATATACGAAGGTTTCTCGGAAAAGCCACTGTACTCAGCATCGATTGAAAAATTACGCCGTTTAAAGTAGTCGCGTGCCTTGCGCCCGATCGTTATAAATCCGGTGTTCTCACGGCTTTGTATATGGGCAAGAGCTTCTTTCATAACATTAGATGAATAAGCGCCGGCCAAGCCTTTATCAGAGCTCAGAATTACATAGGCCGTACGTTTAACCTCCCGCACGGTGAGCAGCGGATGCACAGCATCTCGGGCATTATGCGCAACACTGGTCATTACCTGGCGGATTTTCTCGGTAAACGGCCGGCTGGCAATGGCTCGCTCCTGCGCCTTGCGCAGCCGGGCAGCAGCTACCATCTTCATGGCCTTGGTTATTTGCTGGATGTTCTTAATGCTCTTTATCCGGCGCCGGATATCTTGGGTGCTAGGCATTGTTTATCACCTCGCAGCTCCTTGATGTTCCTCGTAAGTCAAGAAAGTGTCTTTAAACTCTTTGATGGCCTTTTTGAGAGCAGCCTCGGTCTCAGAGTCTAGGACCTTCTTTTCTATAATACTCTTGCCGATTTCGGCATAATTGCTGCGCATGAATTTCAGGAACTCATGTTCAAACTTGGTAATATCGTGAGTAGGAATATCATCAAGATAGCCTTGGACAGCTGTATAAATAGACATAACCTGTTCTTCAACCGACATCGGTGAATACTGTGATTGTTTTAAGATTTCTACTGTCCGCTGACCACGATCCAGGAGGGCTTTAGTAGCTTTATCCAAGTCAGAACCGAATTGGGCGAATGCTGCTAATTCCCGGTATTGGGCTAAATCCAATCTTAGGCGGCCAGAAACTTGTTTCATGGCTTTAATTTGGGCGGCGCCGCCAACACGCGATACCGACAAACCAGCATTGATGGCCGGCCGCACTCCGGCGTAAAAGAGCTCGGATTCAAGGAAGATCTGCCCGTCGGTTATTGAAATAACATTAGTCGGGATATAGGCCGAAACGTCACCGGCCAAGGTTTCGATTACCGGCAACGCCGTAATCGATCCGCCGCCAAGTTCATCCGAAAGTTTGGCGGCCCTTTCGAGCAGGCGGGAGTGTAGGTAAAAGACGTCGCCGGGATAAGCCTCACGGCCCGGCGGCCGACGAAGCAGCAGCGACATAGCGCGGTACGCCATGGCATGCTTCGAAAGATCATCATATACACACAGCACGTGACCGCCTTTTTGCATAAAGTACTCGCCCATTGCAACCCCGGAGTATGGCGCTAAGTACTGAAGCGGAGCACTGTCAGAGGCCGAGGCGACAACAACAATGGTATATTCCATGGCGCCGCTATCCTCAAGCGTCTTAACAACCCGCGCGACCGTTGAAGCCTTTTGGCCGATAGCTACATAGATGCAGATAACGCCTTTGCCCTTCTGATTTATTATAGTATCAATTGCGATGGCCGTCTTACCGGTACCACGGTCACCGATTATAAGTTCACGCTGGCCGCGTCCAATCGGCACCATCGCATCGATAGGCTTCAGACCTGTTTGAAGCGGCTCTTTAACAGACTGACGGTCGGCAATACCAGGAGCCTGGCGCTCAACCGGGAAAAATTCAGTAGCGTTGATTGGCCCTTTGCCGTCAATAGGCTGTCCAAGCGCGTTGACAACACGACCTATCATGGCTTCGCCAACCGGAACTTCCATAATACGCCCGGTTCGGCGGACAGTGTCGCCCTCTTTTATCAGCGTTTCACCGCCTAGAAGCACGCCGCCGACATTATCTTCCTCTAAATTCAGCACCATGCCATAAATATTGTGGGGAAATTCTAAAAGCTCACCCGCCATAGCCTTCTGCAGACCATGAATACGGACAATACCGTCGCCCACCTCGATAACGGTACCAACATCGTCGACATTAAGATCGACTTGGTAGCGTTCTATTTGCTGTTTGATAATAGCCGTTATTTCTTCTGGCCTCATTTTCATACTTCTTCTGTCACCCCAATCTAGTCATCGCTTGCCATTTTAAAAACGGCTTAAGCTCCGGGAGCGTTTATCAAAGCTGTTTTTAGTGTCTTAAGCTGACGGGCCACACTGCCGTCAATGAGCTTATCGCCAATTTTGACGATTACTCCACCTAAGATACTGGAATCAATTTTGGTATTAAGGATAACCGTCTTGCCGGTTACTGTACCTAGTTTTTGGGCCAAGCTGTTATGCTCGGCGTCGCTTAAAGGAAAAGCGGTAGTAACTTCAGCCTCAATAATATTGCGGGCTTCATTAAGAATTCTTTTGAACTCACGAAAAATAGCCGGCAAAATCGTTTCACGCCGCTTATCAATGACGAGCAGTAAAAAATTATGTACAAACTCGGCAAGCTCGCCGTCGAAAACTGCTGCAAGCACTTCTTTTTTAGCTTGAGCTTCAACCTGCGGGTGGTATAAAAAAGTTGCCAACTCAGCATTAGTAGCAAGGACTTGTTCAAGTTCTGTCAGCTGCTGTTCAGCCTGTGGCAGCGCCTCTTTTTCCCCAGCCAGCTCGTACAATGCTTGGGCATATTTTATTGCCAGTTGATCATTTAGCATGGCAATCCACCTATTTTTTTGTCATCAAGCTTATTAATGAAGTCAGTAACCAGCTTGCTGTTTGTTTCAGCATCAAGGTTTTTTTCAATAATCTTGGTAGCTGCTGCCATCGACAGCGCTACGACCTCGCCTCGAAGTTCACTCAGCGCCCGCTCCCGTTCGCGGCTAATTTCATCTTGGGCTTCTTTGAGAAGCTTGGCATGTTCAGCCCTAGCAGCAGTAAGTATTTCATCTTTAGTTTGTTCAGCCAGACGTGTAGCCTTTTCTACAATATTCTGGGCTTCAGCTCGGGCTTTAGCGAGCTGCTCCTGATATTGACGTTTAAGTTCTTCGGCTTCTTTCTGGGCGCGGTCAGCTTGGTCAATACTGGCCTCAATTCGATTTTTGCGCTCCTCAAGCGCCTTCATAAGCGGCTTATAAGCTAATTTTGTCAAAATTGCCACTAAAAGAAGAAAATTTATAATCTGCGCTATAAGCGTCGCATTTAATTCAATCAAGCAGGACCCCTCCTCAGCAGGCATTTAAGGGAGGCGGCTGCAGATAAATCTGCTAGCCGCCTTATAAGAGGACTTTTCTGACTACAGCAGCGGGTTAGCGTACAACAGTACGATCGCAATAACTGCAGCGATAATTGGCACGGCCTCAATCAAGCCAACTGAAATAAGCATATTTACCAAGATAGTACCTCTTGCTTCAGGCTGTCTGGCAATGCCTTCTACTGCTTTAGCGGTTACAGCGCCGTTACCAATACCGGCACCAACAGCGCCCAACCCAATAGCCAAGCCTGCTCCGATAAATGCACCTGCAACCATGATAGCGTTTTCCACAATGCCCCCTCCTTTCAACGAAATAACCCTCTGTACACTAATTAGTGGTGTTCATCGCGGATTGAATTTCCAATATATGACATAGAAAGCATCGTGAAAATGAAGGCTTGAATTACGCCGACAAATACACTGAATGCCAGCCATGCAGTTGGTACAATATACGGGACAAGTATCCCGAGAATTATTAGCAGCACTTCGCCAGCCAAAATATTGCCGAATAGACGGAAAGACAATGTAATTGGCTTAGCCAGCTCTTCAATTATGTTTATAACAACAAACGGTATATAGGGCTCAAAGAAGTGCTTAAAGTATTTAAGACCTTTATGCATAACTCCTAAAACATGCACCAGCGTTATCATCATCAGCGCCAAACCCAGTGTAGTGTTTAGGTCTGCCGTAGGTGATGTAAAGCCCGGTACCAGTCCAAGCCAGTTAGATATCAGCAAAAATAAGAATAGCGTAATGACCAGCGGCGCCAATTTGCGGCCGTTTGGGCCCATGGCCGAGTTCATCTGCTCAAGGAGCCATTCAATGGCCATCTCCATGACACTCTGCCATTTTCCCGGCACCAGAGCCACCTGTCTGGTAGCAAGTACTGCGATCAGAATGACCAGTGCCATAACTATCCAAGTCATCATCAAAGTATCCATGTGAAAGGTTAGCCCGCCGACCTGAGCCACCTTATGCGCACCTATTTCATGTCCCACACCATCACTCCTTCCCGCGGGTTTGAACTCTGCCGCCAGTGTCCTTAATGATTAAAAGTGCGGCATTGAATACCATTACGGCATGCAGTGAAAAAATTCCCGCAACAGCTGACCATAAATTGATTTGCTGAAGTTTAGCTGCCAAGAATAACATAGCTATGATAAAGATTAATCTGCCCATTCCGCCGGCTCTCATATACGATATTGCTTTTGCCGCCGGCAGTTCGGCACTCTTTTTCACCCGGTAGCTCATAAGCAGATAATAAACAATGCTTGTGCCAAGTCCGAGAATAAACCCGGGTATAAGAGCAAGAGACCCCGAAAAATACATCGCGCTGACCACCAAGGCACCCCAAACTGCCAGATGGAGCAGCGTTCGTTTAACTTCGTTAAAAAACTCCTGCATACTGACCTACTCTTTATGTTTCATAATTCGCTTATATGCCGACCATAAGCCGGCCAGCATTCCAAGAATAATACCTACGACAGTGGCATACGGCGTTGTTTCTAAATAACTGTCCAGCCATCGTCCGCCAAACAGACCGACTGCAATTGTAGCAGCCATAGTGAGGCCAATGGCCCCTACATAACTAAACGCCTTTAGCATTTGACCAGCATCACCCTTGTTCATGCTACTCTCCATCTAAATGACATTCCAGAAATAATATGCCCTAAAAGGAATTTTTTAGACTAGGCAATTGCTTTCCCCCAAAAATAATATGCCAAATTTAGGTCATTTTGGTTGCTGTAACTTGTATTATTCTCTAAAAATAATACAATTCCTTCTGAAATTGTCCAGAAAGAGTGTTAATTTGTTAACATAGTGTTCTGCAGTATGAAAAGAGGCCGCCACCAGGCAGCCTCCTAAAGTCTAAAATTCACAATTAAAGTTGTCAGGCTTTTGCGAGCGGAAGCCGTATTTCCAGAGTATAACCTCCACAATTCGCCGCGAGGATTGCCCGTCACCGTACGGGTTATAGGCGTTAGCCATGCGATGGTATTCAGCCGGGCTATCAAGCAGCAGCTTGGTTTCACTGTAAACTCGGTCTTTATCGGTACCTATGAGTTTAACAGTACCGGCATCAATAGCCTCCGGACGCTCAGTAGTATCACGCAATACTAGAACCGGCTTGCCGAGAGACGGCGCTTCTTCCTGAATTCCGCCCGAGTCGGTAAGCACCAGATAGGAACGGGCTAACAGATTTGCGAACGGCTGATAGTCGAGCGGGTCAATCAAGTGTACCCTATCAAGACCGCCGAGTTCACTATTTACGACCTCACGGACCTTAGGATTGCGATGCACCGGGAAAACAATCTCAACATCTTCATACTCGGTAACCAGCTGACGCAGCGCCTGATAAACATGGCGCATAGGCTCGCCTAAGTTCTCGCGACGGTGAGTTGTTACCAGTATTATTCGTTTACCATAATCAATTTTCGCCAGTAATTCATCGGTAAACCTATAATCAGCGTCTACTGTTGCTAACAGGGCATCAATAACGGTATTCCCGGTAACAAATACGCTTTCATCATTGACTCTTTCCGCCAACAAATTGTTGCGGGCTGTTTGCGTGGGCGCAAAATGAAGATCAGTAACTGAGCCGGTTAATTTCCGGTTCATTTCCTCCGGGAATGGTGAATACTTATTTCCAGTCCTAAGTCCGGCTTCAACATGGCCGACTGTAATCTGATGATAAAAAGCGGCAAGCGCTCCGGCAAAAGTTGTCGTTGTATCGCCATGAACTAATACAAGATCAGGCTTTTCCTCAGCCATGGCCCGATTCAACCCCTGCATCGCCCGACAGGTTATATCAAATAAGGTCTGGCCCTGCGCCATGATATCAAGATCATGGTCAGGCGATATTTTAAACAGATTGAGCACTTGGTCAAGCATTTCCCGATGCTGAGCGGTAACTGCCACGATTGGCTTTATGTATTCGGGGTGTTTAGCAAGTTCCAGAACAACGGGGGCCATTTTAATTGCTTCAGGCCTAGTTCCAAAGACTGTCATTACTTTAATCGGCAGCATGCACATTCTCCCTTCCTCGCAACAAAAGGCGGGGCAATGCCCGCCTTTACTAACTATTAATGACTTTCGACTGAATTGGTAGCCTTAAGCACACCAATCTTTCTGGCGCCTAAAAAGGCAACTACCACCAGCCCTATTACGATAAGCGCGCCAAGAGCACGGTTTACTTCGGTTAACGCGATAGCACTCATTCCAAGACAGCCGCTGATAACATACATAAGCAGTACAGCTTGTTTCTGAGTCAGTCCCATTTCAAGCAGCCGATGATGCAGGTGACCTTTATCGGGTTTAAAAATCGGTTTGCCGCTCATATAACGGCGGATAATTGCAAAAGCTGTGTCCATAATCGGCAGCCCTAAGGCCACAATGGGCACGATCAGCGCTATAGTAGCCGCACTTTTGACGGCCCCGGTGACCGATACTGCAGCCAGCATATAACCGAGGAACATGCTTCCGGTATCACCCATAAAGATCTTGGCCGGATTAAAGTTATGCTGTAAAAAGCCGAGCGCACTTCCGGCCAGTGCCGCGCTTAAAATAGCTACCGACCAAAAATTCTGCTGCAATGCAACCAGTAATATTGTAATCGACGCAATTGTCGAGACGCCGGCAGCCAAGCCATCCAGACCGTCAATCAGATTTACAGTATTAGTCAGACCAACCACCCACAAAATCGTAAGCGGAATAGCCAGATATTCAACATAAATCATTTCGCCAAACGGATTAGTAAGCCATTCGATTCGAATATCAAACAGCACCAGTACAGCGGCGGCAGCAATCTGTCCAAGCAGCTTGACTTTAGCTGACAACTGCATGATATCGTCAATAATTCCAATTATCAAAATAAAGGTACCGCCTGCAAGCAGGCCCATTATCTCCCGGTTAACATGCATACTGGCCAGTACTGCCAGTACAAAACCAGCGTATATAGCTAAACCGCCCATTCGCGGGATTGGCTTAGTGTGAACTTTGCGAGCATCCGGAGCATCAAGGGCGCCGGCCTTAGTAGCTAGATTTATCACTTGCGGCGTTGCAATATAAGCTACCGCTAATGCTATCGTAAATGCCACAAAATATGCCTGCATAAATTTTTACACCTCATTTCTAACCAACAAGTCCATTTTAACCTACCGTTTTTGAAGTGTCAAACAGCACAAATAGCGGGATTTACCGACAAAAGTGATGAAATTCACTGTCAATTATATATATTCAGATCATACAAGCAATATAACACGCTTACAAATATTTACCAATATCGTTGCACTAATCACAACAAACACCTAATCTAAGCGCAATAACCTTTGCGTTTGAGCTTAGCTATATGCAGACGAATGAGCTTATCTATATCCACATTATAACTTTCTGCCAGAATATACATCATGGTAAAGCAGCACTGAGCCACGTCTAAAAGTTCCAGAGCGCATCCGGTATACACCTTGTCGTCATCTATTTCGCGCCGTTCCCCTGAGGCTCCAGCCTTTTTGCCAAGAAACTGAGTCAGTTCACCCAACTCCTCCTGAATCTTGCAAACGGTTGTCAGCAGATTAACATCTGCAATCGCCAGCCTCGGCAATTCAAGGTATTTATAATTTCCGGTCGTTGAAATACGATAAGCCCTCTGATGGTCAAAACAATAGCCTTTGGCGTCAAGCTTGGCTAGGTGGACACCGATAAGATCATCCGCCTTAATGCCGTAGGAGTCCTCCATCACAAAAATCATCGTGACACAAGTCTGAGCAACATCCAATAGCTCGCCGGCAACATCGGCCAGCAGTTCATCGGCTTCGGCCGTTTTGTTCTGGTAGGGCAAAAACTTCAGTACCGCCCGCGCCAGTTCCCCCGCTTCCTCCACAGCCTTGAGCAAAGTCGACGGCAGCGTCGGCGTTAAATTATTTAACTTAGGCAAACAAATAGCCGAGATCATAGACCCCTCCGGAGTTTCCCATTCTACTCCGATAATAGCACATCGGCAATAGTTTGTACACATGCTTGATAAATATTACCATTAAGTGAATTATTCACCACTTATAATTTCTCTGGAACAAAAAAACCTGCCACAATTTCCTGGCAGGCTGGTACGTTATGGTTAATATTTTGCTACACAGATGCTTTCGATCCCTGCTTCGTTGATAAGCTGAGCGGCTAGTTCGTCTGGATAGCCAATTTCGTAAACAATCCGCTTTATACCGGCGTTGATTATCATTTTTGTGCAACCTGAGCAGGGCTGGTGCGTACAATATAAGGTGCTGCCATCGATTGCGACGCCATGAAGGGCGGCCTGAACGATAGCGTTTTGTTCGGCATGAGTCCCGCGGCACAGTTCATGACGCTGACCGGACGGGATATGGCACTCTTCCCGCAGACAGCCGACCTTCTCACAATGCGCAAGCCCCTGTGGCGCACCATTATAACCGGTCGCCAGCAGCCGCCGGTCTTTTACGATAACGGCCCCGACATGACGCCTAAGGCAGGTCGAACGTTCAGCAACAACGCGCGTAATATCCATAAAATATTCATCCCAAGAGGGGCGAGGCATAATTTCACTTCCTTGTAAATACAATCTGTACTATATATCAGAACTTAGAAAGGAGACCTGTGGATTTGCTCCAGGTCTCCTTAAGATTACTTGGTACCGTATATCCTGTCACCGGCATCACCCAGGCCGGGAACAATATAGCCGTGATCGTTGAGACACTCGTCAACAGCTGCAACATATATTTCAACATCGGGGTGGTCATTGTTAACCAACTTAACTCCTTCCGGAGCAGCTACAAGGCACATCAGTTTTATATGTTTAGCGCCTTTCCGTTTCAGCATCGCGATAGTTGTCGAAGCCGAGCCACCGGTAGCAAGCATCGGGTCGATAACAATGAAGTCACGCTCTTGAACATCGGTCGGCAGTTTGCAGTAGTACTCTACTGGTTTTAAGGTTTCCGGGTCGCGATATAGGCCGACATGGCCGACCTTGGCAGCCGGAATCAGTTTTAGGACACCGCCTACCATGCCGAGCCCGGCCCGGAGGATAGGCACAACCCCAACTTTTTTGCCAGCCAGCATTTTGCACTTGCAGGTAGCTACCGGGGTAGTTATTTCAGTTTCTTCGAGGGGAAGGTCCCGAGTAATTTCGTAGGCCATTAGCATGGCAACCTCTTCAAGAAGCTCGCGAAACTCCTTGGGGCCGGTTTTTATGTCGCGAATGAGTGATAATTTATGCTGTATCAACGGGTGGTCAATAATTTTTGCATTCATCAAAACATCTCCAGTCAGGCGGCTTTATACCGCTTTTGATTTGTATTAATATAGCGGATGCTTCTGGCAGAGTTCGCTGACAAGGGTAATGGCACGTGATTTAGCCTCGGCATCATCAGGGTTGTTCAAGATCATGCCGATAATTTCGGCCACAATCAGCATGTCGGCTTCCTTCATACCGCGTGAGGTAAGGGCCGGTGTACCAATGCGAATGCCGCTTGTTACGAACGGACTGGCCGGGTCAAACGGAATAGTGTTTTTATTTACCGTTACCCCAATTTCATCAAGCAGTTGCTCAGCGCGCTTGCCGGTCAAATTTTGCTTGCGAACGTCAACTAGAATTAAGTGATTATCAGTGCCGCCCGACACTAGCTTAAAGCCGAGGTCGGTAAGTTTATGAGCCAGCGTTTTAGCATTATTAACAACTTGCTCTTGATATAAACGGAACTCCTCACCCATGGCCTCTTTTAACGCTACTGCTTTGGCCGCAATTACATGCATCAATGGCCCGCCCTGAATGCCAGGGAAGATGGCCTTGTTAATAGCCGGACCAAGGTCGGCACGGCACATAATCATCCCGCCGCGTGGGCCGCGCAAGGTTTTATGGGTTGTAGTTGTTACTATATCAGCGTGACCGACCGGTGTCGGATGCAGTCCAGCAGCTACTAGACCGGCAATATGAGCCATATCAACCATCAGTAGGGCGTCAATGCTTTTCGCAATTTTGCCCATGCGTTCAAAGTCAATAATCCGTGGATAAGCACTGGCTCCGGCCACAATCATTTTAGGTTTGTGCTCTTTTGCTAATCTTTCGACTTCATCATAGTCGATGAGATTAGTCTCGGCATCAACACCATACGGAATAATGTTGAAGTATTTACCCGAAATATTAACCGGGCTGCCATGTGTTAAGTGACCGCCATGCGATAAATTCATACCTAGAATTGTATCGCCGGGATTCAAACAGGCAAAATATACTGCCGTATTAGCCTGCGCTCCGGAATGGGGCTGGACGTTGACGAACTCGGCACCAAAGAGTTCTTTTGCTCTGTCGATTGCCAGCTGCTCCACAATATCAACATATTCACAGCCGCCGTAGTAGCGTTTGCCTGGATATCCTTCAGCATATTTATTGGTCAAAACTGAGCCTTGTGCTTCTAAGACAGCCTTACTGACAAAGTTTTCTGACGCAATTAATTCCAACTTGTTCTGCTGGCGCTGGAGTTCCAGGTCTATTGCCCGTGCGATTTCTGGATCAATACCGTAAAGTGTGCTCATTAATCATTACCTCCATATTTTACTACGTTATATACTCTACAGTTCATAAACGGCGCGCGCGCCGCCGATGAGCTTAGGCCGGGTCTTTGCTGCGGTAACAAAAGCCTGCCCTATGTATTTTTGCGTTAAGCGAACCGGCACCGCTACACGCTTTAAATGCATACCAATTAAAGTACTGCCGATATCAAGACCGGCATTAGCGGCAATTGTCTCGACAACAATGGCATCGTCAAAACTTCGCATAGCCCGGGCTGCCAGTGCCCCGCCCGCCTTTGGAACAGGTACAACAGCAACCTGTTCCAGGCTGTACTGCTCCATGACTTGCCGCTCAACAACCAGCGCACGGTTAAGGTGCTCACAGCACTGGATAGCCAAAAAGATTCCCGTATTCTGCAAAGTTTGCCGCAAAGCAGTTAAGATAGCAGCGGCCACCTCATCCGAGCCGGCTGACCCGATTTTTTCGCCACGCACTTCGCTGGTGCTGCACCCAATAACAACGATTTGGCCTGACTTGAGCGCGGCTGCCGCAATGAGTTCAGTCAGCGCCGCTTGAGTTTGACGTGCAATATTAGCAACTTCGGTCTCCATATCATCACCCCTAAGCGGTACCGCCCGTTTATTTTTCGAGTTCGGCTATTTTTTCGACCCGCCGGCCGTGACGTCCGCCGGCAAACTCAGCACCAAGCCAAGTCTCAACAATCATGCAGGCTAGTCCTGGACCGATAACCCTTTCTCCCAGAGTTAAGATGTTGGCATCATTATGCTCGCGCGACATTTGCGCCGAGAATACATCATTGCATAACGCCGCTCTGATTCCTTTTATCTTATTGGCGGCAATACTGACCCCAATGCCTGTCCCGCATATAATAATGCCCCGGTCATAATCCCCGAAGGCCACCGCCTCTGCAATGTTACGGGAAATGTCGGGGTAATCAACCGATTCGGTAGAATGTGTGCCAAAATCCTGAAAATCAATTTTCTTTTCGGTCAGCATTGCTTTAATTTCTTCTTTAAGCCTGAAACCGCCATGATCACTGCCAATTGCTATTTTCACTGAGATACCTCCATGTTATATCTTGGTCAATTTCGCCATTTAGGCTTTATTTCCTGCTAAAGCGACAATTTTTTCCCATATTTTATCAACTAATTGTACTATTTGATTAGCACAAGCATCATAAACTCGTACATCGCCGCCATACGGATCGGCTACATCGTTATCGGCTCCGGCAAATTCCGGCAAAGTAAATACCTTGTCCTTAACTTCAGGAAAAAAAGCAAGAATGGCTTGCTTATGGCCTCTTGTCATTGTAAGTATTAGGTCGGCCATCTCTACATCTTGCTGCGCCAATTGATGTGAACGGTGCTTAGATAAATCAAGTCCCCGCCTCCGCATAACGCTATGCGCGCCCTGAGATGCCGGAAATTTTCCTCCGGCAGCCAACCCAGCCGATGTAATGTGCACACTATCGCTCAGACCGGTTTCCTTTGCTTTTTGCTTCAGAAGCGCTTCAGCCATCGGGCTCCGGCAGGTATTCCCTGTACAAACTACCAATATGCTAAGCATATCTAACAACCTTTCCTTAGTATATCCCATTTTTATAATGATTGGTTCAAAGTTCAAAAAATCCTGCTGCTAAGTCAGCGTAGTATACAGTACATGCGCTCCAAGCAGGATAAGCACCGAACCACCGACGATTTCCGATCGCGAGCCGATAAACCGGCCCAGTCGCCGCCCTAAGCCTAAGCCAAGCGTGGCGATGCCGAAAATGACGATGCCAAGAATAACGCTGAGCTTAAATAAATCAACGTCCATCATACCAAGGCTAAAGCCTGCCGCCAGTGCGTCGATGCTTACACTGGTAGCCAGCATAATGAGCGTAACTCCCTTTAGTGGATGACCCTTTACCTGGTCGTCATCATCTTCCGTCAAACTTTCTTTTATCATATAAGCACCAAGCCCGGCTAAAACGATTGCTCCCAAAATACTGGCCCAGTTCTCGACAAGCGCACTCGACGCGTTTATGTGATAACTGCTCAGATGCTCTACTACTGTGCCTAGCCACCGGCCGGCATAAAAGCCCGTTAATATCATAATAATGTGAAATATCGCAAAAACAGCAGCAGCACGCAGTATAATCCTAGGCGGCACCCGATTCATGCCGATCGGAATAGCTACTGAAAACAGATCGGTACCAAGCGCCACGCTTAGTATCACTAACTCCAAACTACTCAATGTTTCCACCTCCGCCTAATGTATATGAACAGCCGCTATACGATATACATGCCATTCACATAGCCAGGCAATTTAAACTTTGATTATCCTATGCCCTGCTGCTTTTCGCATCCGATTCATGACCGCTAGACCTAAACCGTCTTCACAGATGCCTTCGGCAAAAATTATATCAACTTGATGATTGTCAAAATAGCGCAAACTGCTATATAAATTTGCAGCAATTTGCTCAACACAGCCTCTTGGGCCGTAAACTGCCGCTTTAACTTCTGCCGGCAGTACTGCCACAGATTCTTGCGCAGCAATTGCGCCCACTGCCTTGTTCTCAGCCAGAGCTTGCTCGACCTGGCGCTTAAGCTCCCTTACAACTTTATCAGGCTGGCCCTCGATTAATGCCATAGGTGCCTCGGGAGCGTAGTGCGTATATTTCATACCGGGCGAGCGGGGAATAGCATCTTTAGTTAGCAGTGCTTTATCAAGATCAACGGCGCCAAGTGTATCGGTCAACATTTCCAAGGTGATGCCGCCCGGACGCAGGAGGGTGGGCACGACAGTTGTGCAGTCAATTACGGTCGATTCTACACCAACATCGCAGGGTCCTGCATCAATAACGGCATCGATTTTACCGTTGAGATCGTCAATAACCATTTGCGCGGTCGTCGGGCTTGGCCGCCCTGAAGTATTGGCGCTAGGCGCCGCAATCGGCACTCCGGCCATCCGGATAAGTTCACGGGCTACAACCGAGTCCGGCATCCGTACCGCTACAGTATCCAAGCCCCCGGTTATTATATCAGGGATAACTTGAGCGCGCGGCAGCACAACCGTGAGCGGACCCGGCCAATATTTATCGATTAAGGCTTTAGCGCTGGGAGTTATTTCAGTTACCAAATTGTTAAGAGCCGACTTTTCCGCTATATGGAGAATTAAGGGATTGTCGGATGGCCGGCCTTTCGCACGGTAAATGCCGCCGGAGGCTTTCTCATCAAGACCGTTGGCACCCAGACCGTAAACTGTCTCGGTCGGAAACGCAACCAAACCGCCCCCGGCGAGGATTTGTGCGGCCTGCGCAAGGCTTTCTTTATCCGGATTATCTTTATCTACAACGAAAACTGCTGTCTTCATTTAATTATCCTGCCTTTGTTCGAGAACTACCACTCGGTCAATACCGGCGTAGTCTTTTATAATGCCAGTGACTTGGAGCAAGCGGTTTTTTTTAGCTAAATCAGCGATAGAGGCGGCTTGTCCGATGCCAACTTCCAAAGCCATAAATCCGCCAGGTTCTAGATAAGCTGAGCCTTGGTCAATTAAACGGCGGTAATAATCCAATCCGTCTTTGCCGCCGGCTAGCGCCAGTTTCGGTTCACGCTGAACCTCGGGTTCAAGTCCGGCGATATCGTCATTTGGTATGTACGGCGGGTTAGATAATATGGCATCAAACTTTTGACCGGCAACCGGATTAAACAAGTCACCTCGATAAAACTCCAGCCGATCTGCTACACCGTTGCTGTGGGCATTGTCAGCGGCAACCGCCAAAGCTTCTTTTGAAATATCTACAGCTGCGCCTTGTGCTGATTTTAAATTGGCAATAACACTTATTATTATTGCTCCGCTGCCTGTTCCAATATCCAGAACGCGCGGTTTAGAAATTTTTTCAAGACGGCTGATAGCTGTTTCAACAAGTATTTCGGTGTCGGGACGAGGAATAAGCACTGCCGAACTGACTTTGAATTTCAGGCCCATAAATTCTTTGCTGCCGATAATATAAGCTACCGGCTGTCGAGCCGCCCGCTGCTTTACGGCATCGCGGAAAGCTGCAAGCTCAGCCGGCTGCAGCGGCTGATCAAAGTTAACATATAAATACAGCCGGTCTTTGCCAAGAATACGGGAAAGCAGTACTTCAGCGTCAAGGCGCGGATTATCCACACCCTTTTCGCTAAAGTACTGCTTAGTCCATGTTAAAATGCTGCTAATCGTCCATGTTGTTTTTGTTTTATCCATCATCAATCAACCTGTTTCATTTGATCACTTTGACTGGCGGTAATCAGGGCATTGACTAACTCATCAATATCCCCGTTCAGGACAAAGTCCAATTTATGCAATGTTAAGCCAATTCGGTGGTCGGTAACCCTTCCCTGCGGGAAGTTGTAAGTGCGGATGCGCTCGCTGCGGTCACCGCTACCGACTTGGTTTTTCCTTGTTTCAGCAACTTCGCTGCGCTGCTTCTCCTGCTCAAGTTCAAGCAACTTGGCTCTTAGCACGCGCATAGCTTTATCGCGATTTTTCAGCTGTGATTTTTCGTCCTGACAAGTCACAACCACGCCTGTCGGCAAGTGAGTTATCCGAACAGCCGATTCAGTTCTATTAACGTGCTGACCGCCTGCGCCGCTGGCACAATAAGTGTCTACTTTGAGATCATTTTGATTTACGTCGATATCGACTTCTTCAGCCTCAGGCAGTACAGCCACCGTAACCGTTGAGGTGTGAATCCGGCCGCTGGACTCGGTTGTCGGAACCCGCTGCACACGGTGCACACCGCTTTCATACTTGAGCTTGCTGTACGCGCCGTCCCCGTCAACGGTAAAGATAACTTCTTTAAATCCACCTAAATCCGATGGGTTGGCATCAAGGATTTCCGTCCGCCAGCCCTTATCCTCGGCATAACGGGTATACATCCGGAACAGGTCGCCGGCAAACAAAGCGGCTTCGTCGCCGCCTGCGCCGCCCCGGATTTCAACAATTACGCTTTTTTCGTCATTGGGATCTTTGGGCATAAGCAAAATTTTTAGCTCCTGCTCAAGTTCCTCGTTTTTTTTCTTTAACTCGTGTAATTCCGAAGATACCATTTCGCGAAAATCATCATCAAGTTTTTCGCCTAACATCTCGAGGGCATCCTTAATTCCCTGCTGCACCTCTTTGTATTCGCGAATCTTGGTAACAATGGGCGTTAGTTTGGCATGAGCCTTGGTATGCTTTTGCCACTCAGTCATATTGGCAATAACATCAGGGTCGCTGATGAGCGACTCAAGCTCATTATATCTATCTTCAAAGGATTGAAGTTTATCCAGCATATTGTCCTCCTAAAGACGGCCGCCGCTAAGGGCCCATCTGCATTGTTGCTTCTGCGAGGGCTCGCTCAACGTACATGGAGTACGCCTCGCTCGCCTTCTTGGCGCGCCTAGCATCTGGACCCTTATCGACGCCCTTAGTCTAGGCATATATTGTTCATTTAACGTTTCTATGACTAAAGGCTCACCTGCGTCGTTACTCCTGCGAGGGCTCGCTCAACGTACATGGAGTACGCCTCGCTCACCATCTCGGCGCGCCTAGCATCTGGGCCCTTATCGACGCCCTTAGTCTAGGCATAAATTATTATTCTTCTATGGGACGAACGGCTTCTAATGATGAGATGGCCACTTCGATTTGGTCGTCACTTGGTTCACGGGTTGTCAGTTTTTGCAGCCACAGACCGGGCAGAATGGCGTACATTACCCATTTATTCTGGCTGCGTCCGGCAAACCGAATAATTTCGTAAGCAATACCGGCAACAAGCGGCATGAGCACAATTCGAGAAGCAATTCTCAGCCACAGATCAGGCCAGCCGAGAAAAGCAAATACTACAATGCTGACAATCATAACAATCAGAAGAAAGTTGGTACCGCATCGTGGATGCAGCGTGCTAAACTGCCGGACATGTTCGACATCGAGCGGTACTCCTGCCTCATAGGCATGAATTGTCTTATGCTCAGCGCCATGGTATTCAAATACCCGCTGGATATCTTTCATCATGGATATCCCGGCAACATAGGCCAGAAAAATCACCAATCGTAAAACACCTTCAAATAAATTCAGCATAACAGGATCGGTAATCGCACTATGAATATATTTTGCGGCGCCGGTTGGAATTATCACAAACAGAACAATGGCCAAGCCAAGGGAAAACAGCATGGTCACAACGATTTCTTTTGTTGATAACTGTTCATCTTCTTCGCCGGCTGCCTGAGCTGAGAATGACAGTGCTTTGAGCCCGTAGACCAAGGATTCGACCAGGGCTACTACACCGCGCAGCATGGGTTTCTTAAGGATAGGATACCGGTCGGTTATTGACTTGAGCGGTTCAGTCTTTATGGTTATCTGGCCGGACGGCTCACGGACTGCTGTCGCGATTTGGCTTGGGCCGCGCATCATGACGCCTTCGATTACCGCTTGACCTCCGATAGATGGTTTCGGCACGGTACTCCTCCTTCCGGCGTTTAAAGGCAAGTCCTTAACGCCTATTAAAATAAGATGCATATACAATTGTAGCAGAGCATTTCTGCTCTGCTACCACCTTAGCCTTATTGGCCGTAACGCTTATTGAATTTCTCAATACGTCCGCCGGCAGTGATATTACGCTGCTGCCCGGTGAAGAACGGATGGCATTTTGAGCAGACGTCAACACGCAGTTCTTTTTTAATTGAACCGGTTGTAAAAGTGTTGCCACAACCGCAGATTACTTTCGCTTCATTGAAATTAGGATGAATTTTTTCTTTCATTAGTTTGCACCTCACTTTATTCCCTCAGCGGCGGGTTTTTTCTAAGTATAGCTCATGCACGGGCATGATTATTAGCCACTTTGGTTTTCGTACCAGACAATTATAGCATACCATTTTTTTATGTGCAACATTGTTTAAGCCTTCTTATCAATATATCGGCTAAAACTTCCCACTCTGACGCCTGGGAATTTTTCCCCAAGCTCAGCTAAGAATTTGCGGACTCCAATCGGCTTCGTACTGCCCTCAGGCATTATTGCCAGAAAGGCATCCGGGTCGACATTGAGGTTGCGCAGTTGAATCATGTCTATCTTGGTTTCCTCAATAAAATTTCCCCAAGCCGCAGCCTCTTCCGGACGATCGTTCAGACCTGGGAAAAACAGCATATTGAGCGAAATATAAATTCCTTTGTCCTTGGCGTATTTAATCGAAGCTTTGACATTATCCAAACTATAATTGCCGCGATAGTAAGCTTGGTATGTCTCAGGAATAGCGCTGATGATGCTGACTCGCATACTGTCGAGACCAGCGTCCACAATTTTCTTAATACCTTCAGTATAGCCAGCATTAGTATTTATATTAATAACTCCAGATTGTGTTTGCGCCCGCATTAATTTTATCCCGGCAGCAATATTATCGGCCGCCAATGCCGGTTCACCTTCACAACCCTGCCCAAAACTCACAATGGGCTCAGGCGCCGCTGACAGATGAAAAACGCCGACTGCAGCTATTTCTTCCGGGGTAGGTCTGAAGTCAATTCGGCTTTGAGGCGACGGACAGCACTCCGAAGGTTGTAGCGAGATACAGCCAAAACAATTGGCATTACAGGCCGGCGAGGTTGGAATCCCGGCTTCCCAGCGCCGATAAAACAAGTTTTGCGCGGTGCAGCAGTGCCATTTAAGCGAGCAATGCGCCAACTGCTTGACGATCCGGTTACCTTCAAGCTCGCGTTTAATCTTGCTCACCTTTTTCTTCATGCCAGGCGTATTGTATTTTAGTGGATGCCATTTGGCATTATCATCAGTCTTAACGGCCGCTACGTATATTTCGTCGTTATAAAGGGCAACTGCTGTATAACCGTAGAGCGGCAGCGTCGGCGCATCAGGACTTTTCTGAAAAGCTGGCAGTTGTGTTCTGGTATAGCCTGCCGGCAGTATGGCCGCGACGGCCATTAGTCCTGATGAAATAGCCTCAATCTTACCCTTGCGCGCGGCAAGCGCTGGTCGTCCCGGCAAAAACATAAGGTCAGCACCCTCGGGGAGCGGTATCATATCCTCAGGCTCTAAAAGAGCATGCTCATTAGCAACCCGTCCAACTGCTTCATAACCCGGGGCATCAAAAATTTCACCCCGGCTGTCGGCATATAATGCTGTCAACAAATTAAATCACTCACTTATTATACTTATTCATGGCCTTATTAATGCCGTCATTAATCATGCTCTCAATAGCATCAGCTGCTTTTTTGACAGCCTCTTGCACAAGCGGAGTTTCATCAGCTGAGAATCGGCCAAGTACATAATTTACGACTTCCCACCCGACAGGCGGCCGGCCGATACCAACTCTGACCCTGATAAAGCTATCCTGTCCCCAATGTGTTAACAGCGATTCAATGCCACGATGCCCACCCGAACCGCCTTTTACCCGGAGACGAAGTTTACCTGCCGGCAAATCAAGGTCATCGTAGGCAACAATTACGTCCTCTGCCGCAACCTTGTACCAGCGGGCTATTTCACCAACGGCGTTGCCGCTTAAATTCATATAGGTCTGAGGCTTGACCAGCAGCACTTGCTCTTTGCCCCGATATTCCGAAACTAATGCCTGGTGCTTGCTGCGCCAGTTATCAAGTTCCCACCGCCGGGCCAGCTCGTCCACTACCATAAAACCAGCATTATGCCGTGTCTCACTGTATTCGGCACCAGGGTTTCCTAACCCAACTACTATTTTCACTTTTAAGTATCCTCCAGATTGGTTAAAATTTCATCAACAGTAACAAATTTATATCCCTGAGCTGTTAATTCGCGGATAATAAGTCGGGTTGCCTCTACTGTCTGGGCCCGCGAAGCCTTAGACGCAATCCCGTCACCATCGTGCAGTAAAATTACTGAGCCATTCTGCACTTTACTAACCGTTCTATTGACAATGGCCTCAACACCGGGATTAGTCCAGTCTCTGCTCATAACGGACCACTCAACTACTTTAAGTTTGCGGTCAGCCATAACTTCCATCACTACTGGATCACGGAACCCGTGCGGCGGTCGGACAATCTGCGGCGCATGGCCGGTTATGTCGGTAATTACCTTGTTGGTGCGGTCAATCTCGCGCTCCATTATATTGCGGTCAGCCTTTAATAAATCAATATGGTTGTAAGTATGATTACCGATTTGGTGGCCTTCCTGCTTAATGCGAAGCACTAACTCAGGATGTTTTTCAACATTCCGTCCAACAACAAAAAAGGTGGCCGGTACTTGATATTCCTTTAATATATCCAAAATCTGCTCGGTGTACGGCGGATAAGGACCGTCATCGAAGGTAAGTGCCACTACTTTGCGGTCGGGCTGCCCTTCTAAAAAAACAGTGCCGTAAACATGGTTGTCCGGCAGTACGGCGCTTAGGGTCAGGCCGATACCGGCAATAATGCCCAGAATGGCTACCCACATCCCCAACCTCACCGGTCGGCGCAGTCTATGAAAATAATCAAAAATCAGTCCAGCCAATACGATTACGGTAAGCAGACCGAGCATGCTAATAAGCCTCATATTTAAGTCAAACATGGTTTTACTCCATTTCTTTGAACATTATCAACCAATCACCTTGCGAATCGCGCGTAGTTCCCCCTTCGACAAAGCCCAAGTTTTTATAAACCTTGACCGCGGGAGCATTATCGGGTCTTACCTCCAAACGCACCAAGGATGCATTATTAGCCTTAAAATATTCAAGCGCAGCCTTCATCAGCCTTGAAGCAACCCCCTGCCCGCGGTAGGATTCAGCCACAGCAATTGAAAGAATGCGGGCATTAGCTGCTTTACCAGGTTTAACCGACGAACACAAGAAGGCAATTTTATTCAGGATAATTATCTTTACCGGGTGCAGGCCGAAGCCATAGCGGCCAGTCAGCCAGCGCCACGCCCATTTTATAATATGACCGCCGGTTATGGCACGCATCCATAGAGCAGACAAATTAACCGGCGCAAAACAATAGCCGATTACCTCGCTGCCCGAGCGAGCTACAAATGCCGCAGCAGGCTCAGCTTGGTAAACAAGCGAAAAGACGTCCTGCATAGCCAACGGTTTGGGCAAACGTCCGCAATGATGAAGGACGCTTTCCTTAAAACTCTCAGTAAACAGGGCGGCAATTGCCGGCACATCCTGCTCATTTGCGTTTTCAATCACTATTTGAACCATACCCTCACCGCCTCAATGGAATTATACCACAAGGCGGTATTCTTTAGCCACTTCACTTAAATAGGAGTTGGCAGCAGTCGTCTTCTGAAGCTTCGCACCTTTGTTTGTGTAGTTTAACTGTCCCCGTAATAGGGAATAGACAAAAAACGAGATCGCCACGCTCGGCTCGCGCTGACATTTAGCTTGTCATTGCGCGACTGAAGGGACGTGGCAATCTCGTTTATCTTACTTAATACTTATCGTTAGTGCCTATTGGTCGAACAATTTGCTGATCGACAGCTCGCCGAAAATTCGAACAATGGCTTCACCTAATAATGGTGCAACTGATAACACCTTGATTTTCGGGCTTTGCTTTTCCGGCGGCAGCGGAATTGTGTTAGTAACAATTAGCTCTTTAATGTTTGAGTTGTTAATGCGTTCGACCGCCGGGTTGCTAAGTACGGGATGCGTACAGCAAGCATACACTTCTTTGGCCCCAAGGCGTTCGAGAGCCCGCGCTCCTTCGGTAAGAGAGCCGGCTGTGTCAACAATATCGTCTATAATCACGGCAGTTTTGCCTTCAACGCTGCCGATTAGGTTCATTACTTCGGCAACGCCGGGCATCGGCCGCCGTTTTTCGATAATAGCGATTGGCGCTTGCAGGCGGTCGGCCAATTGCCGCGCTCTGGTAACGCCGCCTAAATCAGGCGAAACTACAATCAAATCATCCAGCTTTTTCGATGCTATATAATCAGCCAGAATAGGTACGCCAGGCAAATGATCTACTGGAATATCAAAGAAACCTTGAATTTGTCCGGCATGCAAGTCCATCGTTACCACACGGGTAACACCGGCAGTAGTTAATAGGTTGGCCATCAGCTTTGCTGAAATCGGCTCACGGCCGCGGGTTTTGCGGTCTTGCCGGGCGTAAGCGTAATACGGAATTACAGCCGTGATATGGTTGGCCGATGCCCGCTTCACGGCATCAACCATAACGAGCAGCTCCATAACACTGTCGTTAACAGGCTGTGATGTTGATTGAATAATAAAAACTTCCTTACCGCGAACACTTTCATCAATGATGACCTGTGTTTCACCATTATTAAAGTGTCCGACAAAAGCGTTGCCTACCTTTACTCCTAAATACTCGGCAATCTCATGAGCAAGTGCAGGATTAGAGTTACCGGTAAAGATACGCAACTTCTTACTGTCTTCTAAAATCATTAAATATACCTCCGCGTCATTGTTATTACAGAATTTTTCTGTTTGGCAATGGTTACGCTTTGCGTTTTTTCGCCCAGCCATCAATGTTGTTCTGCCGGGCCCGGGCAACCCCCAGCGCATCGGCCGGCACATCCTTAGTAATCGTCGAACCGGCAGCCACATAGGCGCCGCTGCCTACTCTTACCGGCGCAACTAAGTTAGTATTACAGCCGATAAATGTCTCATCTTCAATAACAGTCCGATGCTTATGTTTGCCGTCGTAATTAACTGTTATTGTCCCCGAACCAATATTTACACGCTCGCCCATATCGGTATCACCAATATAGCTGAGATGCGGAATTTTGCTGTTTTTACCCACAGTGGAATTCTTGACTTCGACAAAGTTGCCGACCTTTACCCCCTGAGACAGCACCGTATTGGGACGTAAATGAACATAGGGGCCGACGGTTGCATTATCACTGACTTGGCAATCGTGAGCATATGTAATATTAAGGACAACATTATCGCCAACTTTGGTATTCTGCAAACGGGTGTTAGGTCCGATTTCACAATTGCTACCAATTGTCGTATTGCCTTCAAGCCATGTGAACGGGTAAATAACGGTATCGCTACCAATTATTACGTCGTTATCAACAAACGTAGAAGCAGGGTCCATAATTGTAACACCATTCTCCATGAGCTGCTGAAGTTTCCTGTTCCGGATAATTCTTTCAGCCTGCGCAAGCTGCACCCGTGAGTTTATTCCCAGCGTTTGTTCATACTCTGCGGCAGCGACCGCCCACACTGTTGCCTTCTGACCTGCCAGAATGCCGATAACATCGGTCAGATAATACTCGCCCTGATTGTTTGCACAGTTTATTCCGGCGAGAGCATCAAACAACGCTGCCCGCTCGAAACAATAGATGCCGGTATTTACTTCATTTACAGCAAGTTCAGCCGGTGATGCGTCTTTTTGCTCAACAATCTTGACAACCTGTCCGCTTTGATCGCGGATAACCCGGCCATACCCAGCAGGATCAGGCATTATGGCCGTCAATACAGTAGCTGCTGCGGCCTTGGCTTTATGCTCGGCATATAGCTTGGCCAGCATCTTGCCTTCTAACAATGGTGTATCACCGCACAGCACCATAACTGTTCCGTTGTATTCAGCAAGGAGCTCAGCTGTCTGCTGCACTGCGTGGCCAGTGCCAAGCTGTTCAGCCTGAACGACAAATTCAGCCCGTTCGCCCAATTTCTCCTGAACTTTTTCAGCGCCGAAGCCAATAATAACTATATTCCTGGATGAACCAGCGCTATTTGCTGCATCCAGCACATGCTCAACCATAGCTTTACCGCCAACTTGGTGGAGCACTTTGGGTAAAGCTGACTTCATGCGAGTACCCTTACCCGCCGCCAGAATTACTGCCAGCAAATCTGACATCACCGTTCCCCCATTCTTGCTTACACATTAGGATAAGACACGAACAAACATTAGGATTTTCGACATTATTAGATAAATTCCTGCAAGTATTTAGAATTAGTAATTGCTAAAAAAGCGTCCTCTCAAGGACGCCTTATATAACTTCCGCATTAAAACCTTCTTGGCGTAAACTTGAAAGTATCTGTTCAGTATGCAGCGCGTCGCGCGTTTCTAAGCTTATTTCGACTACCGCCTGGCCAATTGGTACATTGCGTTCGACCCGGTCATGGTAAACATTAATAACATTAGCGCGCTGCTTGGCAACCACTGTTAACAAATGCTGAAGCACGCCCGGCCGGTCCATAATAAGCGCTGAGATTTTAATCCGCCGTCCGGCCTTGACAAGACCGCGTTCGATAATCCGCGCAATGAAATTTACGTCGATATTCCCCCCCGAAATAACACTGGCAACCTTGTTCTTAAGCGGAAGCTTATTATTTAAGACAGCGGCTAAGCTTACTGCGCCCGCCCCTTCAACCATCATCTTAGCCCGTTCAAGCAGCATTAGAATAGTGCTGGCGATTAATTCGTCATCAACGACAACGATGTCATCGACATATTTATCAATTATTGAAAAGGTCAAATCGCCCGGCACTTTTACCGCAATGCCGTCAGCCATAGTAACAGCATCCGGCGTAGTACGGATGGTATGCTCTTTTTTCGAAATATACATTGCCGGGGCGCCTTGGGCCTGAACGCCGTAAACTTTAACATGCGGTGCTTTTTCCTTTACGGCCGCGGCAATCCCCGCAATCAGCCCGCCCCCACCAATTGGAACGACAATTGCTGAAACATCCGGCAGGTCTTCCAGTATTTCAAGTCCTACCGTACCCTGACCGGCGATAACGCCCCAGTCATTAAAAGCGTGCATAAAGGTTTGCCCACTGGCTTTTTGAATTTCCAAGGCCTTTGCATAGGCATCATCATATACCGTACCACTTAAAACAACTTCAGCGCCATAACCCCGAGTAGCCATAATTTTGGCCAGCGGAGCAACTTCGGGCATTACAATGGTCGCTTTAGTGTTAGCCCGAGCTGCGGCAAATGCTACCCCTTGGGCATGATTACCGGCCGAGGCTGCGATAACACCTTTGGCTTTCTCAGCTGCAGTTAACAGCCGGATTTTATTGTAGGCGCCGCGAATTTTGAACGATCCTGTTTTTTGCAGGTTTTCCAGCTTTAAAAAAACCTGCGCACCCGTCATCTCGCTAAAGGTAACACTGCGATCAAGCGGCGTGCGATGAACAACGCCTTGCATGGCCGAATGAGCTTCTTGTATATCAGTTAAAGTGATAGTATTAGTCATCGTTTAACCTCCCGACCGATATAACTATAGACACGATTTATAAGGCTGGTCTAATATCTGTTTTCTTAGTATGCTGATTTACATCATATAAAATAAGCAGCGGCAGATAGTCTTTGACTAATTTTTCAGCAGGCTCAGCGGTAGCTACAAGTACACCGATACCCGTAACTTCGGCGCCTACTTCATTAGCCAAATCAACCATCCCTTGAGCTGTGCCCCCCGCTTTCATAAAATCATCAATGATTAACGCCTTAGCTCCAGTCGGCAGCGCTCGCTTGGGCAAGGACATTGTCTGAATACGCTTAGTTGAACCTGATACATAGTTAATACTTACTGAAGGGCCCTCAGTCACTTTGCTGCCTTGCCGAGCAATAACCAACGGCAGGCCAAATGCTCGTGCCGTCATCATGGCCAAGGGAATTCCTTTGGTCTCAACAGTCATTATGTAATCAGGCGAGAGATGCGCAAATTTTGTCATGAATATCTCGCCGACTGGCACCATTAAATTCGGTGTAAATAATAAATCAGTCATATATAAAAAACCGCCGGGAATAATCCGTTCAGGCTCCGCCAACCGCAATGCCAAATCAGCCAATATACCGTTCATAGCCTGCTGACTTAAAGCCGGGACAAACCGCACTCCGCCTGCTGCTCCGGCGACGGTTTCAAGTGTTCCAAGACCGAACTGCTGCATCGCATGCTTAACGGTTACCAAGTCCTCACTTAAAGTCGATTTAGCGGTCCCAAATATTTCACTAAAATGGCTTAACGGAAATAATCGCCCCGGCGCATCGACAAGCAACTTAGTCAAAGCCGCTATCCGCTCAATTCTCCGTACTTTATTCATGAAATTGCCTCCCATTGTCAGGTAAACGCCGAATATTATTGCCTCGTTCAGGTGTTTTTATTCACATTCTCCCTTAGCTTTACAATTCCTGCCGTTTAAGCCGCCTGCGTAATAAATTTATTGTTCCCGTGAAATAATCCTAGAATTACAAAGCAGGACGCCTAATAACGCGTCCTGCTTTTTTGCAGAATATTAACTTCAGCACTGCGCCGAAAATGTCGACTTGACGAGTTCTAAGTCACTTGGCTTATCTACATCAATACCTAACTCAGGGTACTGCGAATGAACAACAGCGCCCCTTATGCCAAGTAGCTCTGATACCCGCTGTTCGACTTTTGGGAGACTCAAAGTTCCTATAACAAACTGGATAACAAACTTCCAGCCCAGGATACAGGCCAGCTTGAACGGGTTTTTGCGGTTATCGATTATCCGTTCCGCTACCGTCACACATTGCGGGACAATTGCCGGATTTACCAAAAATATATTGCCACCGGTATAAGTGCCTTCCTTTAGTCTTACATAAGTGCGCTTATTACCGGGATAGCATTTATTATTAACTTCCCGTCTGACAATCGGGTAGTATAAATCAGCTTCAACTTTGTTGCATTGCACTAGGAAGTCGTTTATTGCTTCGGCTGTTAAAAGGGGAATGTCGGCGGTGGCAACAAGCACCTTGCGTTGATGCCCTAAGGCATTCATGCCCAACTTAATGGTCTCAATTATAGTTTGGCCGCTCTCAATCATTATAGTGTTGCTGGGAAAGTCACAGCGCGATAGCTCTTTAACTGGGCCTACTACAAAGATTTTTTCCACATGCTGGCTGGCAGCTAAAGCTTTGGCTACAAATGATACCATCGGTTTGCCCGCTATTTCAATCATAGCCTCATACGGCTGAGGGGAAAATTGGCTTAAATGTTTGCTATTTTCACCGCCTGCCAGTATTATGGCGTCATACATTATTGGAACCTCCCAGTTAAAATATGAACAAGCTTAACCAGCGATGGTGTTACTTCGAATTATCCGCTAGTTTGCGCCGATCATTAAAATCAAGTAGCAGCGTCTGCTCAGTGTTTTCCATATGCTCGGTAGCTAGACGTTCTGCCAGTTGCTGATCCCGGGCCGCCAAGGCTTCTACCAGCCTGCTGTGTTCTTCAAGCGTGTTTTTCAGCCGTCCGGGATAGGCCATAGAAATCGACCTGAACCGCGTCAACTGCTCCCGCAGATTGCTGATAATCTGTACCAGCCGGTCATTGCGAGTAGCCTGGTACAGTATATCATGAAACTGACTGTCTGCCTCAACTATTTTATCCATATCACCTTTTTCAATATACTCGCCGATATGAACTAATAGCCGCTCCATTTTTTCCAATTCATCATCGGTAATACGTTCAGTTGCCAGTCCTGCTGCTAATACTTCCAAGGAGGTACGGACTTCAAACACTTCGTTGATATCCTTTATTGATAGGTCGGCGACATATGTCCCGCGCCGGAGAATCATAATAACAAAACCCTCTAGTTCAAGTTTTCTAATTGCTTCCCGCACCGGAGTCCGGCTGACACCAAGTTCTTCAGCTAGCTGAATTTCCATCAGCCTTTCGCCAGGTTTCAGCACACCGCTAATAATAGCTTCGCGCAATGCCTCACATACAACTTCGCGTAGCGGCTGATAGCTATCAAGCCTGATTGGCAATAATCTCCGTTCCAACATTATCACCCACCTTTGATACTGTTTTTGCGATAAAAATCTCAGCGTTATTAGCACTTCTAAGTTTTCGGGCTGCTGCTTGCGCGGTTTCAGCATCGGGGGTAAGGCCAAAAACGGTCGGACCGCTCCCCGACATTAAGGATGCCATCAGACCGCTGTCAAGCATAAGCTGTTTAAGGCCGCCAATTGCCGGGTGAGCGCCTATTGTAACACTTTCGAGCACATTGCAAAGCCTATGCGCTATCCCCGTCAAATCGCCGGTTGCCAGACAACCAATCATGGTTTCAATGTCCGGGCGCTGTCCGGCCTTGTCTTGACGAAAATTGCCGTAAGCCCAGGCAGTCGAGACGCTTATATCAGGCTTAGCCAGCACTATATAACATTCAGGTAAATTTGGCAACCGCTGTAAAATCTCCCCGCGACCGGTCGCCAACATAGTTCCGCCCCGTAAACAGAACGGCACATCAGAACCTAAAGTGGCTCCTAATTCGACCAGTTTATCGACAGATAGCCTAAGTCCCCACAGATGATTGAGTCCTGATAAAACTGCGGCAGCATCTGCACTGCCGCCGGCCAAACCGGCTGCCATGGGAATAGTTTTAACGAGCTCAATATGAACGCCTGTTCTTATGTTGAATTCCCGCTTTAAGAGGGCAGCCGCACGATAAGCCAGATTTGTCTCATCACAAGCAAGGGCGGGGATATCCGCTGAAACAGTAATATCCCCGTCCTGCTCAGTGAATGAGACGGTATCAGCTAGATCAATTGACTGCATAATCATGGCTACTTCATGATAGCCGTCCTGACGCTTACCAATAATATCAAGCGCGAGATTTACTTTAGCATAAGCTTTTACAGTTATCACATTACTCAACCATTCATTTGCCGAAGAGCAATTTCTTCCTGGGTTGTTAAGATTTTATCGATATCAAGCAGAATTAGCAGTCTGTCTTCAAGCTTGCCCACCCCGTTAATATAGCGGGCGTCGAGCACAAATGCGGGCGGAGCCGGTTCAATGTTGTCAGCGCTAAGCCGTACAACTTCATTTACGGCATCAACAATAATACCAACAGTCTGCCCATTAACCTCGACGATAATAATTCGGGTGTCTTCATCATAGCCGGTAACTTCCAGTTGAAACCGCTTTCTTAAGTCAACGACCGGGATAATCCGACCTCTTAGGTTAATAACACCCTCCATAAACGATGGTGTCTGTGGTAATTTGGTAATTGGCACTAAGCGGTTTATTTCTTGAACCTTAGTTATCGGCAAGCCGTACTCTTCTTTAGCTAAACGGAATATAACCAATTGCAATTCTTGATCGTCTAGTACTTCTCCCATTCAGCAAACACCTCCATAATAGGCCCAAGGCCATATAGATGCGATATTTTTCGCTCGTTACTATATTCGTTATTATAAAGCTGTTTGCCTTCATTTGCCAAGAGATTTCTATATCATTTTTGCACCGGCCACGATTGTTTCTTCATAATTAGTCTCAATTCTTTCATGGTCTGGTTTAAGCGTTTCGCAAAATTCGTTCAAAGCATCAATAACGGTCTGATATTTCTCATAAAATACAACAATTAAATCCTCAGGTTCGGCACATTTCAAGGCCGCTTTAACGGCCTCAGCCTCATTGAGAATTATTGCTACCTTGTCATCGGCAAAACCGGCTTCAAATACCCCGCGCTGCAAGAGAGCAGCCGTTTCACCAGCTTTTCGGCCGCGCAGATCGCTATCTTCTTTTATATAAATACAATCAAAGCCTTGACCGGCGATACGGCCAACATTCACTGTTACATCATCGCGGCGATCACCGGGGGCCGCGATAACTCCTATCAGCCGTTTAGCACCCATCCGCCGGACAGTATTAATAAGCGCTTGATACCCGGCTGGATTATGACCGTAATCAATGCAAACCCTAAAATCGCCGACAGACATTATATTAAGGCGGCCGGGATTTTGGGCAAAGCTTGATAAACCCTGTCGTATATAGTTAATGGGAACTTTAGCGCAATAACAAGCAGCCGCGGCAATAATCGCGTTCTGCAAATTATGAAGGGCAATGCCGCCTAAAGTAACCGGAATATTCTCAACTGGCAGAATAGCCCGAGCAAATGCCCCGCTTGCCGCATAAATAACACCGTCTTTTACAAAGAAAGCTCTGCCGCCGCAGCCAAGATGACGCCGCACTATGACATTCGAGGGTTCAACGCTAAAATAGACAATCTCAGCCTGGACGCGTTCAGCCATTTCATTTACATAAGGATCGTCCGCATTTAATAATGCAAATCCGCCGGGACGCACTGTTTCAATAACAAGTGATTTAATATAAGCTAAGTCAGACAGCGTTTCAATGCCGTCTTGGCCTAGGTGGTCTTCAGTAATGTTGGTAACAATCCCGATGTCGCATTTATCAAACGCCAGTCCACCGCGGACAATGCCACCACGCGCCGTTTCGAGCACAGCGGTGTCCACCCGCGGGTCGCTCAGTATTATGCGGGCGCTGTCTGGTCCGGTAGTATCCCCCTCCATAATGCATTCGTCATTTATATAGATACCGTCGGTGGTTGTCATACCGACATTAAAGCCGGCTTGCCGCCAAATATGTCCAATCATCCTTGTTACCGTTGTCTTGCCATTCGTGCCGGTGACAGCTACAAGCGGAATCCGCCCGGTACTGCCGTTAGGGAAAAGATAATCAATAATCTGCGCAGCAACATTTCGCGGCTTCCCGGCCGAAGGATAATGATGCATGCGAATACCCGGGGCAGCGTTGACTTCAATAACAGCTCCGTTATCAGGGCCAATCGGCATTGTAATATCTTTTGCCACAATGTCGACTCCTGCCACGTCTAAACCAATTAATCTGGCCACCCGTTCAGCCAGCCTGCAGTTAGCAGGGTGAACAATGTCGGTTACATCTATTGCCGTACCGCCGGTACTTATATTGGCATTATCGCGGATGCGTACGACAGCAGTCTTGTCGGGTATCGACTGCGGCGTCAAATTTTGCTTGGCTAGCACGGTAATCGCCACAGCATCCAGCTTGATTTTACTGAGCGGTTTGCTATGACCGTCACCACGGGCAGGATCAGTATTAACAATGTCGACAAGCTGGGCAACAGTATGCTGACCATCACCGATAACATAGGCCGGAATTCGTTCGGATGCTGCTACCGTTTTGCCGTTTACAACGCAAAAACGGTACTGCATACCTGGAATATATTCTTCAATCAGAACTTGCTCATCATACTGGCTGGCACCTTGAAAGGCAAGCTCAACTTCTGCCGCGCTGTTTATATTAACAGTAACGCCCTTACCCTGGTTCCCAGTCAGCGGTTTTACCACCACCTTCGGTCCGATAAGGTCTAAAGCCTTAACGGCCTCGACGGCGCTTTTAACAACTATGCCATTTGGAACAAGAATACCATTTTCATCTAGGATTCTTTTAGTTAATTGTTTGTCACAAGCCAAATCAACTGCGGCTGCGCTTGTCCGCCCAGTAAGCGTTGCCCATACCAATTGGCGCTGATGTCCATAGCCTAGCATCAGCAGATTTTCTTCAGTGTACACAACAGCCGGAATATCCCGAGCCTGAGCAGCCGTCAGAATTGCCTGAGTACTGGGACCCAACCGCCGCTGCTCGCCCAACGCAATTAATTTGGCCACAGCCTCTTCGACATTAAAATACTGCTGAGTCAGCCCAGCCTGAATTAATTCCAGGGCCGTCTTAGCCGCCAGTCTTGATACCTCGCCGTCGCGGCTGCCGACCACGACGTCGTAAATACCGGGAAGCCCGGTACTGCGAGTTTTGCCGAACTTAACCTCAAAACCAGCTAATGTCTGCAATTCCAATAGCGTATGTTCAAAAATATGGGCTAAATAAGTCCCGTCGAGCAAGCGTTCAACAAACCCGCCCGGTTTTCCCCGCGAACAATGATGCTGAGCTAACCCTGGTAGCATTTCAAGCAGACGCTCGTTAAAGCCAGCAATGTTCTTGCTGGGTATATCTTCATACTGAGCGAGATCAAGCTTAATCCAAATTACCGAACGATAACTGTAAATATTAGGCCCTTCCAAAATTCTTGTTGTTAAAATCTCCATGTGTGCCCCCTTCTTAGCTGGCGGAAATTAATTTTCGGCAATAATGTAAGGCCGGCGGCGTCTAATATCGAATCCGTACCCTGCCGGCAGAATATGAAGCAAAACGTTAGTAAGCGCCAAGGGATCATGGCGCTTCGATTCAGATATATTTGAATGGACTACGTTTTTTCCGTCCAGAATAGTGATTGTTTGTGAACCGATTACTTCGCACTTGCTGTCGGCATTAACTGCCAAGGCAGTATCTTCATCAATGCCAATGCCCAGAATGTGCGGATTCTGGGCTATCGCTGCTAGCAGCCGATTTATCCGGCCCCGTTGGGCAAAGTGCTGGTCAATAACCGCTTCCTCCAGCAGCCCCATACCATGAGCCATACTTAAAGCCGATTTTTTAGGAGTATCACTTGAGTCGCCCCCTACAATCATCGTATTACTCATAACAGAGGCCCCGGCGCTTGTCCCCGCCACTACCGCACCTTTACAATGAGCATGCCTAAGAGCGGCCTCAACACCTGAGCCGCCTAAAATGCTCGTCAGCCTTAGCTGATCTCCGCCCGTAAAAAAAATACCGGTAGCCTGTTCAATATCACTTATATTTCGGGCATCATTCGCCTCTTCACGGTTATCGATATATAAAACTGCAATACTTTCTGAGCCAATTCGGGTAAACAGCGATTTATACTCATCGCCTACTTCACGAGGCAGCTCGGTAGCTGTAGTTATAATTGCCAGGCGCGAATCCCTTCCTCCCGCCATTTTTACAAATCGCCTGAGTATTTCACACTTACCGTCCTTATCCTCGTTACCGCCTATGATCAAGAGGCTTCCTTTTTTTGTCTGCATGCTTTTCCTCCAAACACTGTCACAAAACATAATATGCACAATTATTTCAATAATATCTTTACCATTTATTGCATACATTTATACATTTTTTCTCTAAAAACAAAAACAGTCGACCCACATATAATGATTATGCCAATAAATCATTATCCAGGAGGTTGACTGTATGAATATCCGGAGAATTTACCTACCGCATTCGTTAGGCCTGCTCGGTATGGCCTCTGATAATTCAAGACTGCTGCCTGAAATCCATCGTCTGCTAAAAAAACATGGCTGTTATGAAGGAGCCGAGCATAATTTATATGATTCAAATACACGCGAAGCTATTGCCGAATTTCAAATGCGTCAAGGTCTGCGGCCGACAGCCACTCTTGACCACACTACCTACTGTCGTCTATTTGATGCCGCGGTTTCTGAAATCGAACCAATCGAGAAAACCGATCGCGTTTATGGAACCCTGGCTAACGCCAACATCCTTATAACGAAATCCAACCGTCAGCTCACCCTGTTCAACGGCAAAACCACCATTCGCCAGTTTCCGGTCGCAATCGGCAAACCATCTACCCCAACCCCGGAAGGCAACTACGCTATTGCCACCAAAATATTAAACCCGGGTGGAGTTCTAGGTACGCGCTGGATGGGCTTAAACTATGATGCCTACGGAATTCATGGCACCAATAGACCTTGGCTCATCGGGCAGATGGTATCAAATGGCTGCATACGCATGCATAACCATAATGCAGAAGAGTTATTTGCTCTCATCAGAATCGGGACGCCCGTCTTCATCCGTTAACAATTCCAAAAAGGGGCGGGCAATCTTATCAATCATATCGCGGCGGGCTTTAATATAGTGAATAAGTGCCTGCCGCTCTTTGTCATCCGGCAGCCATTCCAGCGGTATCTCGCTTACAATCGTCTCAATATCTTCATCAGTTATGCTCCGCACCTTTTCAATATAGTCTTTAAAATCATTAGCCGTTAAATAGTGCTTGAGCAGCCAGCCGTACGCCCGCCGATAGTTCATTATTATCTTAGGCTCAAGCTTAGCCAGCCAAGCAACTGTCCAACGGCCTTTCTTAAATAGATGGGAATTATCGATAGCATATATTTGGGCCTTATCCTCATTGCGATGCATAATCAAATTACGCCGATTCCATGTGCGGTCAAGATTGTGGAACATATGGTCAAAGAGCATAACGCCCGCCATCTGGGATTTATTAGTTGCCCGATGCAAATTTGACTTAACTACATACCGGCTGCCGCTTATATACCTGCTAGCAAAGTGGAGTCCGGGCTCGACTCGGGCCGCCCTAAGCCTGCGAGTCTTGGTCAGCAATTCCTCAGTTATTGTGATTATTCCCCCCGGCGGAAAACACAAATCCATTAATGTTGCAAATCGGCACGCCAATAACTCATTGACTAAAACCTTAAGCCCAAGGCGATTATTTTTGAGTTTGACAACATAGACTAACCCATCATCAGCCTTAAATAATTGCGGTGAAGTTACGCCAAGTCCTACCGAGCCCAAATATGTAACTGCCGTAAGCAATTAGTTCACCCTCTTTTTCCGCATATTAATAATGCATACGGTAAAATATATGCCGAAATATGCGCAAAAGAACAATTAAAAACACCGCTGCAATCCATCAGGATGAGCGGTGTTTTCGTCTGTTAACCCTTAGGCGCCGAAGGTACAGTCCCATTGGTATTTAGCAACCAGCTGGCAATCCACCCTGTTGTGTTTCCATCCGGAAGAACGACCTTATACCAGCCGAAAGCTTCGTCCTTAATCGTAAGGGTATCGCCTCTGTTAACTTTTTGAATTACCGGGAAGTTAGTGCCAGGGCCGGTACGAACGTTAACACTATTACCGTTGACTACAGCCATGCCTGAAACTGTTGTCGGAACACCTGCCACCGGTTCAAACGGACCGGTAACTGTTTCTGGATAACCAACCATCCCCTCCGGGCCGGTTACCAGAATGTTCGACTCCCCGAAAGCTTCGACATCGCCGCCGCCCATTTGGGAAGCAGAAACCTTATCATCATTAAAACCGTCAGACGAGGTCACCGTATTAGCAGCTGTCGTCATTTCGAATGCTCCGGCCGTCACAACCGGATCCATTACATAAGCGTCCATTTCGATAGTGCTTGTTACACGGGCCCAGACTTTCAATACGATTGTAATATGGACTTTGCGCGGATCATCATGCTCGCAGAAATCATAATCTACAAATTCAATCTGAACATCGGCTGTCGCTGCATCGTCTTTAACAGCCCCTGGAATTTCAATATCACGCGTCCATCTAACACCTTTACGCTCAAAAGCATGAACAGGCTGATCAGGAAGGTCGGCCACATACATAACTTTAACTTCTAGTTCGCCTCTGACAATAACCTTATTGGGAATGACATCAACCGATTTGATGCATATATCTTTTACATAAACGTCAATAACTTGCTCAATAGGCGGTTTCCTGTCAGGAACAAACATATCAAACTCTACGACCCGCTGCTCCATTTCCGCCCCAAGCACCTGTTCAACTTGGATTTTTTCCATCCCGGGTTCAAAGCAATAACAATCTTCAAAGCCTTGACGTAAAAGCTCACCTGGTTTATTAGCTATAGCCCTTAAACTAGGTCTTGACTCTTTCTTGCCCATTTCATTCCCCCCTTTTCCAAGGATAGGCGGCAAACTTATCCTTTTGCGTTATTTGGCAATGTACCATTAGGAACAGGTCCACCAATCATAACTTGACGATCGGCTAAGACTTTCGCGTTAACTCTGAGAACAACAGCTACATCAAAGTCGCGGGTGCAGTGATGGTGGTGGTGATGATGATTGTTGTTATTACCGCAGTCATCATCGTCGTGATGGTGGTGGTGATGATTGTGGTTGTCATTGCAGTCATCATCGTCATCATCATCGCACATATCGTCATCGACTTCATAATTTTTGTACTTATAAGCGCGAGTGTGCTTATCAACATCGTAATCAACATACTCAACATCGACAGTAGCTTCAGCGTCCATACCCTTACGGGCTCCCGGAATCGGAATATCAATTGTCCATTTAAAGTTCTTGAGTTCAACGGCATGAACAGGCTGATCAGGCAGGCAGGCTACGTAAATAGCCTTAATTTCGAAATCACCGCGAACAATGACCTTGTTGGTGATAACATCGATGCTATTGATCTCAACGTCCTTAACAAAAACATCAACAATTTGCTCAATTTCCGGTTTACGGTCGGGTACCCTCACATGAATATCCAAGGATTTCTGTTTTTCGGCTTCGCCTATTACCTGACGAACAACGATAGTCTGCGGTCCTGCTTGCTGACCAAGAGTACAGTAATCCACCATAGGCCTTAAACCTTCTTTATCAGTCATTCATATTCCCCCCTTCGTAAGTTCTATTTATATATATGCCTGTGCCACCGGTTATGTGCAAAAACAGTGACGCTTGGTAAAATTATTTGGCGTATATTGTAATATTTTTTCTAAACATAACATTTTACTTTTTTCATTCATATGATATAGCAGAAGTCTTCAAAGGACTTTGAATAAACATAATATAACAAGGAGGTTCTTGTGATGTACCCTAAGTGGTCGGAAAAGTATTGTGATGACGACAAAATGTACGACAGCGACTGTTCCTCAATGCATTATATGCACAAAATGCCTAAGATGGACTATGACATGTGCTGCAAACCAAAAATGTACAAAGACTATGATATGTGCGAACCAAAAATGAAAGACCATGATATGAGCTGCAATATGCCCAAAATGAAGTGTGAAAAAAAATGCGTAAAAACTTTTAAGTGCACCTATAAGCTCTATAAAATCTGCTGTTATCGACTCCAAAAGGTCTGTCCGCGCTGCGGCCATGAATTTGACTATCACCGTCATCGCGGCATGTGCCCACGCTGCGACTAACAAAGCAAAAAAATGAAGCCTGCTCAGCAGGCTTCATTTTTTGCTTTGTTTGGCTGTACACTATGGACGAATAAACTCTTGAACTACATATACTTGGCCGCTTGGGGCATATCTCACACCAATACCAACCTCAGTAAAGTTGCTGCTTAAAACATTGGCGCGATGGCCTGAACTGTTCATAAAGGCTACTTGAGCTGCATCAACATTGCTGTTGATAGCTAAGTTTTCCCCAGCATAAGTATAGCTAATACCGGCCGCCTTCATTCGATCAAACGGAGTTTGCCCTTCAGGATTGTTATGAGCGAAGTACCCTCTGTTAATCATGTCTTGAGCATATTTTCCAGCCAGAGAAGTAAGTTTGCTGTTAACCTTTAGGGCCGGCAGACCATATTTGGCACGGTCAGCATTTAATAATTGGACGGCACGAGCCTCAGCTGCTGCCACATTACCCGCTGGAACTGTAGTGGAAGGCTTAGTAGTTTTACCGCCAGTTGACGGCACAGTTGTCTTAGCAGCATTGCCATCGCTGTCGCCACCGCCGCCGTTACTGAGCAGCGCTAGCAAGCCAAGCGCGGCTACACCGGTAAGGATGTCTTTCTTGGTATCTTTCTTCTCCTGCTGAGCGGTTGTTACCTCGGCAGCCAAGGCAGAGTTGGCAAAAGCGCCGCCAAAAGAAGTGGTTAAAAGCGAAGCTACGGTAAAACTTAAAACAAGGACCTTGTTAACTTTACTTTTCTTAATCAATTTAAATTCCTTCCTTCTAGTAAATAAAGCAGATTTGAAGATTAGTTTAAAACTCTGTGGTTTTCACGTAATAATAATTCTCTTTTAATAGCAAAAATCCTCTTTCTGACATTTGGTAATGTTTACATAACTAACGCATCAACGACTGATCTTGCCGGCTGTTCTCCACACTTTGACATTTATCAAAGCCACTCTTGTCGGGAAAGCTACCTTTATAACGGAGGTGATTTTATTGGCCGACTTTAGAAAATCAGATTGCGCTTGCTGCAGCCAAAGCAAAGGCTGCAAGGACTCCTTTACTGAATTTGCATCAGAACTGTGTCCTAAATCAGCAAAAAGCCTTAAAAGCTCAGAAAAGAGGTGTTAGGATTGAGCGGCGACATGTATGATAAAAATACGAAATCAGTTCATGGGCCCTCAGGTACTGTGGCCCAAAAACATCACGGTCCCTACGGCGGCAAGGCTAATCAACAACAGCTTTCAACCAGCTTCCCAGATGAAAAGTATGTAAAACCGAGGCCAAAATCCTAATAGAAAAAGAGTAAGGCGCGAAAATCGCACCTTACTCTTTTTCTGTTATATTTGTTTTACATTTGGCTCTCAATATGGAGTTTTCGGCAATCCCAGCCGAAACTTGCCGCGCGTTTCGAGGCCCCCTACTCCTTCTATACCGGTGACCGATGCAGTTATTGCATCACTGACGTCGACCGTCTTGTTGATGGGTGTAAATGCTACCTTTTCGGCAATGAACACCGGATCATAGGCGTGGATAAAGATACGGGTCGGCGAGGATGCGAAGTTAGCACCGGCTGCCAGAATTGCTTCAAAATAAGATTGGCAAGCTCCAGCGAAGATTACCAAATCATCACGGGAAGGCTCAAAGACCCGAGCCCGCTTAACAGATTCACAAAAATGCTTAGAATTACGGTAATTGTTTATATCGCGAAAATCTTTTTTGCCTCCGCCAATCAGAGCATCATGTCCGGTAAGTACCAAGATATCAGGACGATATTCATCAATAAGCGCAACCACATGCTCGTGCTGCTTATCTTCAGCTATACACCGGCCGACAGCTTCCATATTAAGCTGACTGTAAGTCTTCAAGCACATCTTTAAGTACTCCTCGTCACCGTCAAGATGCAGAACTCGGCCGGGTAAATCAAAAAAACTGAACTTTTTTGCCGCCTCCGAACGCCCCATCTCTACTTTTTCCCGTTCAATACTGCGTCGCATCATTACCCTTTTCAGGCTATCGTTGTGTACACTCTCCATCCGGACAATTTCATTACGAAGATGCTCTGCATCAATTCTCTCTAGATCGCCCATAGGCGCATCGGCAATCAAGCGCAAATGCATGCCTTTCAGAACACAGAACCGCTGCCCGTTATCATCTTCGCGAATATCAGAAACTTTAAAGACTATATCGCCGCCATGTGACTTACGAATGACTAAATCTCCGATCGTTATTGCCACTGCTCACCCCTCCCCCTCGTTACTTCATAATATGTGGGGTATGGTGATTTTGCTACCGGAGCTCTTTTTTTCGGGACAATTAGCAAAATAGGCTGAACGCCATATACTGTACTAAGTTTGTGACCGCACCGGTCACATGCACCGCACTCCATTCACGAGGTGATGGCGCATGATAAGCGTGGTCGTTCCCGCAAAAAACGAAGCAGGACGAATCGTCACTGTACTACAGAACTTAGCAATCTTACCGGTGGATCATATCATTCTTGTAGCAAACGGTTCAAAAGACACCACCATGCAGGAAGTTTTGCAGCTTAGAATTCCGAAATTGCAAATAATTTACTTTAATGACTGTCTTGGCATCGACATTCCAAGAGCAATTGGAGCAAAAGTAGCCTTAGCATTGGGCAGCGATGTTATTGCCTTTGTAGACGGCGACATGGTGGGCACTTTCAGTGAAAACCTGATGGAACTGGTTGACGGAATACTGCTAAAGCATCTTGATATCGCTTTAACTAATTGTTACCCATCACCGCCGCGGCATATAGAGCGGTATAATCCAACCTTTCAATGGCGACTCAACCTTAATAAGGAACTCGGATTGGATAAAAAAATTAGTCTAGCCACCCCCGCTCATGGTCCGCATGCGGTATCACGCCGTCTTCTCGAAACCATCCCCATTCGCGAATTAGCCATTCCGCCCGTTCCGTTAGCCTTAGCCCGTATTCACAAGCTTAGGATTGACGTTGCGACTACGATCCCCCATTATCGTCTAGGTTCGTCTATCAAGAATCAAATCCACACCAATAAAATTATCGACACAATTGTCGGTGATTGTCTGGAAGCAATTGCTGTCTTTAAAAATGAGCCCCGTAATCGACAATTCAATAACAAGTCCTACATCGGTTATCAAAGCGAGCGCAGATTTGACCTATTAGACAATTTCCTGAATGAGAAAGCCTACTCAAGTGAGTAGGCTTTCTCTCATGCAAAAGGGGATGTTACTTGTTAAAAAGGACGGCTGCTCAAAGCAGCCATCTTTCCCTACCATGCCTTAAATAATCTAACCCCTAAAGGGGGTTGTTACTTTGGCATTGCCCCAAAGTAACCAAAGGTCTAGGCCCTATATTCCAAAAGCCTCGGGAAACCGCACAGCTTACTAAAATCCCGAAACTCGCTAACGCTCAGACAGTCGGGATTTTTTAACGTAAGCCGCACGGTTTCCCGTCCTTGCGGAACGG
>JAAYSF010000013.1 GCA_012523975.1 Veillonellaceae bacterium | reverse complement strand
TCGGACTGGATTTTACCTTTGTTGGCTGAGCCTTGGATACCCGGTTTGCTTGTGACGGTTTTTCCTTGGACATTCTTGGAAATGTCAACACTTATGCTTAGGCCGCTGGAGCTGTTCTTTTCGTCGTGGGGGACAACGGGGACGCGGGTGAAATATAATGGCTAGTTTATATTTTTATGAAAATGCAAGTTTTGTCACGTAAAGGTGCAACGTTTGTCACCAAAAAGTGCAAGTTTTGTCATGGAATGATTTGATCTGGTGATTGGAAGAGAATGAAATAATGAAATTGTTATGTTGACTCTAGAATATCTATTACTAAAATATATTTATCTAAAATATATACTATTGCTCACTACGTTCACAATAGTCTGTGAGACAAGCTCACAGGTAAGTTTTGTTTTTTGAGAAGCAAGCTTCTTGAGAGAGAGAATAACAAGTGGATAGTTGAAGAATAAAAAACAACTGTTATTCGCTGAGGAAACCGGAACGGAGTGAAGGTTTCACTGTACGTACTTGTTCCGGTTTTTCTATTTTAATTGATTATTATTTAGGGGTCTGAATTACATGATATTGTGATTTGTAAAGTTTAAGGTAATTTAATTGTACGGGTTAAATATTGATAAATTTATACCCTGGGGAATTTTTTCTCCAGGGTTATTTGATATTGGTTAATTATTAATTTGAGATTCATATTTCTCAAAGAAAGCTTGTAAGATGTCATTTTTATCCGTGACCGTGTGACGATTATTATTGATTTGATGGAAATATGGTACCCAAGTGCATTGGGGTGCGTAAATAATAATTATTTTAGACATAAAATCAATTAATGCTAGTTTAGGTGCATTGATTGATTTATGTGTATTTGCACTATATTATTTAATCCTTATATATTGGCGGCTGGTGCAACTATAAATAACTATTTTTCCGTTTTTTTATTTTAATATATAAATATTACAAAACTGGGAATGTGTAACATCGTTTTATGATTTTTTATAAAAATAATTTTATCCCGTGACAACGTGACGTGTGACAGATGTTTGTCACTAGTTTACCGGGTGATCTCTGTTGAATGATTTTGATCTGGTAATATATTTTATTGGACCTATTAAGAAAAAATCATCAGCGGTCACCGGAGTAACTCTGATGATCAACTGATCCCTATTTGATTATTATTTTAGGTGTCAGATTGATTTAAACCTTGATTTTACTGGATTTACAATAAATTATATGAAATGAACCTCTTTGATGAAAACTCCGTTTTCGTCATCACCGACAGGTGATATATTAAAATTATTATTTTTAAGGAGGTTTTATTGATGTACGATAATGTGAGAAAATGTCCAAATTGTCATAGTGATGCACCTTGTATGGGAGCATTGATGAAATGCAAAGATTGTGGTGGTACTTATTGTGGTAGTTGTTCCGGTAATGGCTATGGGGGTAGTTGTCCATTTTGTGGAGGTAACGAGTCTAAGTCCTTCTGATTGACGAGATTTGATTTCTTATGAGTCATCAATAGGTAATATTATCCAGTTGTTGTTCGTTCACCAGACGACACTTGAGATACAAAGAGAGGTCAGCGGATTTTTACGTCCACCGACCTCGTTTATCTTATGCCATACCCAACTCCAAATAAATTCTTTGCAATAAAAATTCACCAAAATCATTTGCAATTACATTATATATTTGATGGTTTTCCTCTACGCCAATCAAATAGGATACTACAGCAGGCTCCAATGATTCAGACCGCCTATGGAAATCCAAACAAAACATTTCTTCTCCACCTGTGTGATAAATGATCAACAAATTGCTAGGTAAACTTATTTCTCTTCTTTGCTTTAACGTAAACCAAATAGCATCCGGAATTCCGGAATTATCAAAGTCACTTTTAACAATACCATATATTTCCTCTGAGCCAAAATTACCTGCACCATATTTAAGTAAAAAATTTTTATATAGTTGTGGAAATAATAAACTTAACTTTTCTTCAGCCTCTTTTATTAATGTTTCATTACAACCACCAACAAAATCAGCCAGATTTGGGTTTTCGTTTATCAAATTTGCCGCTCTATTATAATCTTGTGAACTCACTTTTATCTCTCCTTATTTAAAATCATTTGCTCTATTTTTCCAATAATCACTTCTCCATTTGTTAAATTCATTTCTATCAATGCCAGATGGAATTGTATTAGGATTGATATGAATTACTTTTGTATTCTCTTGATGGAACGACTGAGTTATTTCTGCTATAGCACTGTCGTTAGTTTGTGTCATATGATGCAAATTAATAGGGCTGCCATCAGGTCCAATGGGAGCAAGTCCTTGCTCCATTCTTTGAAGATTTGTCCTTCCTCTTCCATCTACGAAATTTGGGTTGATTAGATCATTTCTCTGATAAACTTTGATTCCGTTATGTTCAGTTGCTTGAGTCCAGTATTTGCGTGCTTCCCCAGTTACTTCAATCTTTTTGATTTTTTCCCCTATAACTACCAACTCAGGTAAAGTAATTAATTCTTTACCTTCGTCTAATACGGCACTTGTTTTCTTAAGTGCCGTTACTTTATCTAGCTTGCTAATAATTCCAGGATTAATAGCGAGCTTTTCAGGGGCCGGAACGGTAGTCGCGATGAGGTAAGCTAGCTCTCCAGCCAAGTTACCTAAACGATAATCTCGTGTATTCTCGTCTATTTCACCGGAGGCATAAGCATTTTGTATAGCGTTATATTTATTTACACTATCACCGCTTAAAGCAGTTCCTAATTCAGCAAATACTGCTCCAAAACCTTGATCTTTCCCTAACTCATATATTGCTACAGCAACATCTTTCACAGCCCCTATAGCATCTAGGGGATTGCTGAATGTCTCTGCTAGTCCTTTAATATCGGCACATATACCATCATATACGCCTTTACCTACTCCAGCAATACCATGAGCAAGATCATTATTAGCAGTTCCCGATACTGCTGTAGATGCTCCAGTTTGTGCATTACCACCTACAGTTTCCGCTGCTGCTGCACCGATTATTGCGCCACCCCATTGCTGTAAATCAGGTTCTAAGTCTTTTAGCAAATTACGGCTTGCTTCGGTAGCTCCTGCGCCAACAGCGCCAGATGCAAAACTACCTCCACCCATTTCTGCCATGAGTCCCCCAACCAAAGCATGAAGCGCAGTTATACTAGTTCCTCCCTCATTCCAAGAGGAGGATTTTTGACCAATTTCTTTATATTGAGTTGCTAGTTTTTCACTTTCTGCAGCTTTTTCTAGTTCTCCAGCATCTCGGTATTCTTGTGCCTGTTTTTCATAACTATCAGCTAACGAATTTGCTATATAGGCTTTTTCTTGATGTTTTTGGGCAATATCTCCGACTATTTTAAACGCTACTTCGCCAAAGACTTTCGCTAATTCCTGCTGTTCTGCCACTGTCTTCTTATCAAAAATCTTACCTAATGCATTCAAGGAATTAGCTGTATCACGGCTGAGGTTGCTTAGATCCGTATCGCCATTACGTACTTCAACTGTACCTTCCGCTATGGCTGACTTCGTTGTACTGTCGGCATCGCCTGTTGCTTTTGTCCCAATGTCAGGTGTGAGTCCGGCATCCTTTGCTTCTGCTGTTTTTCTGGTATCGAGATTGACTCCCACGCTGCTTGCGCTGTACTCGGCCTTATTCTCAATATCACTAAAGGTCAGCGTATCGGTAGAGAGTTTATTCTTGTCTGGATCTGCCTCACTGCTAATGACCGCACCCTTCAGATCAGTATTCTTACCGACATTAATGTCAAATCCGCCTTCACCGGCATAGATTCCTGCCTGGTCGGTGACGCTTTCATAGTCGGACTGGATTTTGCCTTTGTTGG
>JAAYSF010000012.1 GCA_012523975.1 Veillonellaceae bacterium | reverse complement strand
GAGCTGCTTGAACGGGATATCGACGAGCGTAAATTGGCCGAGGAGGCCGTGAAATTAGAACGCCAGCGCTTTAATAATGTCGTAGATATGCTGCCGACTTATTTGATACTGATGACACCTGATTATCATATTCCCTTTGCTAATCGGTTTTTTCGCGAGCAATTCGGTGAAGTAAACGGCCGGCGCTGTTTTGAAGCGCTATTCGGGCGCAGCGAGCCCTGCGAAAACTGCCAAAGTTTTACCGTCCTTGCAACTATGAAGCCCCATGAGTGGGAATGGAGCGGCCCGGACGGACGCGAGTATCGGGTTCTGGACTTTCCATTTATTGATGTGGATGGATCGACGCTTATTATGGAAATGGGGATTGATATTACCGACCATAAAAATGCCTAGCAAGAGATCCAGACGCTCAATAGGGAACTCGAAAAGCGGGTTGCGGAGCGTACTGCCCAGCTTGCTACCGCTAACGAGGAACTGCAAGACAGCAAGGCAAACTTGCAACTTGCCCTAAATGAAAAGGAGACCCTTCTTAAGGAAATACATCACCGTGTCAAAAACAATCTCCAAATAATCCACAGTATGCTGAATCTGCAATTGTCCCATATCAAGGATGCAAAGGCTATTGAGATGTTTAAGGAGAGCAAAGACCGCGTTTACTCAATGGCTCTTATTCATGAAAAGCTCTACCAGTCGGAATCATTGGCAAATATCGATCTCGGTGAATATATTCCCAGCCTCTTAGTTAATCTGTTCCATTCGTACGGGGCAGCTGCGCGAGGCATAAGCCAGCAGATAAATATTGAACCATTTACGCTCAGTATTGACCGAGTAGTCCCCTGCGCTTTAATTCTTAACGAACTTGTTTCAAATTCGCTTAAACACGCCTTTCCCAGCAAACTTGATCTGAAAGGTGAAGTACGTATTCACCTTTATCATGCCGATAATTTAGCTAAATTGACCGTCAGTGATAATGGGATTGGTTTACCAGCAGACTTTAAGATAGAGAATTGCGAGTCACTGGGAATGAAGTTAGTAATCGTTCTGATAAAACAATTAAGGGGCACTATTCAGATAAATACGAACAGCAATGGAACTGAATTTGCAGTTGCCTTTAATGTCGGGGAATAGGAGAGTTGCACAATGACAGCTATAAAGATACTGATTGTCGAAGATGAAGGGATCGCGGCACTTGACTTACAGCAGTCGCTGAGAAATATGGGATATATCGTTACGGAGGTTGCGGCTACCGGAGAAGAGGCTGTTAAAGCGGCCAAAGAGTTGCAGCCTGATTTGGTTTTAATGGACATTAGACTGCAAGGAGAAGTTGATGGGACTAAAGCTGCCGAAATAATTCATGGATTATTTGGTATTCTTATTATTTATCTTACCGCTTATACCGATGAAGATACCTTGCTGCGCGCAATGTCAGCACAGCCATACGGCTATATTGTAAAACCATTCAAAGAGCGAGAATTGCATACAGCAATTAAAATGGCGCTATCCAAACATAATGCCGAAAAAAAATACATTGCCGAGCGCAAGCAGGCTGAGGAGACTTTATGGAAATTAAATGATGAGCTAGAGTGGCGAGTCCGTGAACGAACGGCGGAATTGCGTCAGGCTGAGCAAAAGTACCGTTCTATCTTCGAGAATGCAATCGAGGGAATCTTTCAGGCGGCTCCGGATGGACGCTATCTTATAGCCAATCAATCGATGGCCCGTATTTTAGGTTACGATAACCCTGAGGAGGTGGTATCGCAGTCTTCAGGCGTGACTTACGAGAGTTCGTTGGTAGCGGGAGAAGCCATTCATTGCAGAGAGCGTCAGCTATGCCGGCGGGATGGTGATGTAATTTGGGTTTCTGAAAGTGTCCGAGCTGTACACGATGATACAGGCCGAGTTCTCTACTTTGAAGGTACTATGGAAGACATTACGAAACGCAAAGAGGCCGAACAAGCCCTGCGGGAGAGTGAGGAGCGATATCGCCAGATAGTAGAAACAGCCTCCGAAGGCATCCTGCTTTTAGACGGAGCAGGAAGAATAACTTTTGCCAATAAAAAAATGGCAGAGATGCTGGACTGCACTGTTATGGAATTAGTCGGAGGGTCTTTTTATGATTTTGTCGATAAGGAATGGATCGACCAAGCCGAAGAATTTATAAAGCGCCGGCAAGTTCGGGAACTGCCTGAAATCATGTTTCATCGCAGCGACGGAAAAGAGTTATGGGCGAGTTTATCTACTAATCCGCTTTTAGCGGAAAACGGGCAGTATTCAGGGGCGCTAGTTATGGTTACCGACATTACCGGACGTAAACAGTTCGAAAAAGAACTAGCACGCTTAGACCGTCTGCATTTGGTTGGCGAAATGGCTGCAGGAATTGGCCATGAAATTCGCAACCCTATGACTACTGTGCGGGGGTTGCTTCAGTACCTTGGCGCCAAGAATGAATGCAGCAAGTATAATAAACATTTTGAACTAATGATTGAGGAACTTGACCGGGCGAATTCGATTATTAGCGAGTTTCTTTCTTTAGCCAGAAATAAAGTTGTGGAATTGACGACGCAGAATCTTAATACCATTATTGAAACAATGCTGCCGCTGCTCGAGTCAACCGCCTTACTGGCCGGAAAAGGTATAAGAATAGAGACCGGGAATATTCCTTATTTAAATTTAAATGAGAAAGAGATTCGTCAGCTTATTTTGAATCTTGTACGTAATGGGCTTGAGGCAATGGCGGTCGGTGGCAATCTTACCATTAAAACATTTGAGGAAGATCAAGCGGTAGTTCTAGCAGTGCAAGATGAGGGTAAAGGAATTGAGCCCGCAATGCTTGAAAAAATCGGGACACCGTTTTTTACCACTAAAGAACATGGAACGGGCCTAGGCCTGGCGGTCTGTTACAGTATTGCTGCCAGGCATAATGCTATTATTGATATAGCTACCGGATGCGATGGCACAACCTTTTTCATAAGGTTTAAACGCGGCCAAAGCAAAGACAGCCGCAGCTAGCGCGTGCCAATAATTTTACAGAAAATAACCTCCGGCATATTAGCTGGAGGTTTATTTAATAACATTGGATTTGCAGAGCGTATTAGATAACCGGGCCTAGCATGTAGATATCCATTGAGTTAGTATAGCCTGATATCTCGGCTTTGGTCATACCGCCCGAGGCAATAACAACTAATTCTTCGAGAATGCGGCGGCCGGCATCGGGAATTGTGTCGCCGCCATCGATTACGGCGCTTAAGTTCATATCAATATGATCGCTCATTTTTTCAGCGGCTGTGCGGCTGCCGGTAATTTTCAGAACAGGTACGAATGGGAAGCCTTGGGGCGCTCCCCGACCAGTAGCAAAGGCAATAACGTTACAGCCGGCGGCTGCCAGCCCGGTAAGTATCTCGGGCTCGCGGCCAGGGGAGTCCATAACGACTAAGCCTTTTACCTTAGGACGTTCGCCGTATTCATATACCGCCTGAATGGGGGATGAACCGGCTTTGGCGATTGCACCGAGCGATTTTTCTTCGATAGTAGTGAGGCCGCCTTTGATATTGCCGCCGGTCGGCTGACCGCCGCGGATATCTTCACCTACGGCAATAGCTCTTTGTTCCATGCGGGTAACGAGGTCAAGGATGCCTTGAGCTACTTCTTCGTTAGCAGCGTGGCTGGCTAGAATATGCTCAGCACCGATAAATTCGGTTACCTCGCCTAAAATGGAAGTGCCGCCGGCCGCTACCAGTAAATCCGAAGCTACGCCGATTGCGGGGTTTGGCACTAAGCCTGAAGTGGTATCTGAACTGCCACACTTCATACCTAGAACCAATTCACTGATAGGGAAGGGTTCACGCTGCTGAAGTGATGCTTCACGTACCAACTCCTGCGCCATTAAAATGCCTTGAGCTGTGGTGCGGGCAGCACCACCGACCTCTTGAACTACAAGGTGTTTGACAGTTTTTCCGCTAGCTTGGATACCTTCAATAACTTCGTTGAGATTGGTGCTCTCGCAGCCTAAGCTGACAAGGATTACCGAATGGAGGTTAGGGTTGCGGCCTAACCCGATTAGGGCCTGGTTAACCCGGCCAATATCCAGCGGTGTCTGGCAACAGCCTTGATGGTGGGTAAAGCGAACTGCTCCCTCGACTTTACTGGCAATAGCCTCGACTACCTCATTTACACAAACAACGGCCGACAAAATGCCAACATAGTTACGAGTGCCTACTGTGCCGTCAGCACGGCGATATCCCATAAATTCCATTTTTACGCCTCCTTTTCCAGATCGCCGCGGCCGCGCAGGCTTTCAATGTTTTGTACATGCGCATGGCAGCCGGCATCAATGTTTTTGGTAGCGCGGCCAATGACTTCGCCGTACTTGAGAATATCTTGGCCTTGGTTGATGCTTCGAAACGCAAACTTGTGACCATAAGGGATATCTTCCACCAAGGTAACATAATGTAAGTCGCGTTCCAGCCTCACGGCAGCCTGCTGACCGGCTTTTAAATCTTGGACTGCAGTTGCCACATTATCCGATGGGTTTAGCACAATTGCATCAATAGCCATAATATACCTCCTCAAAAATAGTTGTAATTCGTTGGGCATCTACCCTGTTAATTCCATATATTTGATGGAACTCCTTTTGTGTTATTAATTAGCCAACGATGACGGCTACGCCGTCAGGGACTACCGTAAATTTGGCCTTGCTGCTGGCAATTGTTTCGGCAGTCGTTAGTGCTTCACCGATAGTTGTCGCTGCCATAAAGCCCATATCCCTGATAATCTGATGATCGCATTGATCGCTAACTATGATTATTTGATGCTTAAGCTGAATGCGGGCGAGGATTTGCGCACACCATTGGTCGGGAATGGTCGACTCACGGTCAATTTTCATAATCTTGTCCATTACTTCGCGCGCGCCGCCGGGAGCATCCTTAAACCACTTGAAGAAAGCCTCGCCGCCATGGCCGTCATTGCAGGCCGCGCAGATGATAATGACGCCGTTCGGTTTGCAGGTAGCCTCGGCCGAAGTAAGTCCTTTTACAAGCTGGTAAATGTTTTGATCAAGCGGATATCCGCCGTTAGAAGTGATTACAATATCGGCTGGTTTGGCTCGGACTGAAGCCAGATCGCCGACAAAGTTACATCCTGCCGAATGTGCCTGTTCTAAGTCGCCGGCAAAAGCATTGATAATTCTTTTGTCGGCATCAATGACAACATTCATTATAAATGCCAATTTGGCCTGTTTAGCGGCAAAAAGCATATCGGTATGAAGCGGGTTGCCGTCAAGAATTCCGGCGCGCGCTTTATCGTGGGCAATGAATTCGGCGCAGTGGTTAGCCAAAACAGTTACTGAACTGACGATGCCGGGCAGAACACTTTTTCGGCCGCCCGAAAATCCTGCAAATAAGTGCGGCTCAATAAAGCCTTCGGCAATGAGCAGATCAGCTTCCATTGCCAGTTTGTTTATAATTAAGTCGCCGCCTGACGGTAATTTGCCGACATTAATCAGGGAGTCTTTGTCCCAGCCGTTATGAATAACAATTCTTTCGTCGCGCAGCAGTTCTTTCCCAAACTTATTTAACAGCTCTTGCTGAGTGCTGGCCCGGTGAAAGCCGGTTGCTACCAAAAAGGTAATTTCGGCGTCCGGATTGGCGCTGCGGATTTCAGCGAGCAGCAACGGGGCGATAATCTTAGTGGGAACAGGTCTGGTATGATCACTGGTTATAATAACAATTTTTTTACGCCCTGCCGCCAAATCACGTAATCTTGGCGAGCCAATCGGATTTTCCAAAGCTCGCTGAACAAGCTTAGCTTCTGAGGCTTCGGGTTGGTAATGATGGGCGCGCGACTCCAAAATGCCTTCCAAACGCTCATCAGGTATTGAAAGGGGAATATAGCCTTTACCATATGGGATGTTAATAACGGTCATGTTCTCCCTCCTAAGCTTAGGTGTGCCTTCTGCAATATTACTTCAATTAATTCGCGGTTTGCGCCTTCGTGCTCAACTACCAAAAATAGCTATTTCCAGCCGCGGTTTTTTGTGCAGTTTTCACAATGCGCATTTACGCAATGTTTGGGTGATGTTAGAATATGTAGTAGAAGCTCTTGGAAGGGTGGTTTAATATGATAATTGCCAAGGATTTAGCTCAGAAAATAGTTGACCACCTTATGGAAATTGTCGAACGAAATGTAAATATCATGGACTGCAATGGAATTATCATTGCTTCAGGTCAGCCGCAGCGAATTAGTAATTTCCATCAAGGCGGAAAGCTGGCTGTTGAAGATCAGAATGTTGTTGAAATCAAACCTGAAGAAGTGCAGCAATATATTGGGGCTTTGCCTGGAGTAATGTGGCCAATCAATATAAAAAATAAAATTGTCGGTGTCGTTGGCGTAACTGGTGAACCCCATGAAGTTCGTAACACCGCAAAACTTGTAAAAACGGTCACTGAACTAATTCTGGAGCGCGAGATGCTGCTGGCTGATTCGGGTTCCGAGAACAGGCTTAAGGCCCAATTGGTAGACTTGCTGTTTGCCGATAATACCAATAATGCTCTGGATAAAATTAATACTTTGGCTGATATGTTGAATTACAAAGTCAATTTGCCGCGCGTTGTTATTTTAGTTAAGCTTGAGCCGATGAATAACGATGATTTTGAGGCACAGGGCCTGCAAAATTTACTATCAGCCCGGATAAGGGAAAATGTCTTAAATCTCATAAAAGATGCCGCTTTTTTCACTGCTGATGATATTAGCCTATTTTACAAGCGAAATCTGTGCATAATTAAGTCGGTGCCGGATCAAGATAATCTGATCCAGGTAGATAAGTTTATAAAAAGCATTGTCGATATGCTAAATACCATTCAGCCCAAGCTAAAAATCCAAATCGGGCTCGGCAGTCGGGCAAAGTATCAGTCTGAATTGCGGCAGTCTTATGACGAGGCAAAGTTTGCGCTGGAACATCCGGCTGGAAATATGATTCAGGCTATCAATCACGACGCCATACTGGTAAGTTATTTGTTCAAAGACCATAATGAACACTGCAGTTATCCTTTGGCGCTGCACGAGCTGAAGGCTAAATTTGATACAATTAAGGGCAAATATGATATGCGCAATACGCTGGAAGGACTACTTGCCAATAATATGAATGTTTCAGCAGCCGCTAACCGCTTATTTATCCACCGCAACACCCTGCAGTTCAGGCTTGAAAAGCTCAAAAAAATTGTAGGCTTAGATCCCTGTCATTCTTTTGAGCACGCCTTGCTGTGCAAATTTCTCTTGTCGATGGATCAAGCAAAATAATAAGACTACCAGCCCTGATGGGAAGGTAGTCTTATTTTACAATCAATCTGCTTAATTCATCAGTATCCATTGATTTAGATAAACACCTCGGTTTTTAAATGTTAAGCCGGGTCTTCCTTTTCCAGCTCGGGAGGCTCCAGGCAAACTGTTTGGCGGCGCCGCAGTTCGCGCTCGTAGTCAAAAATATCGCTCATCTCGTAAAAACCTGTTTTTCCGGCGATGAACTGGGCTGCTTTATAAGCACCCTCGGCAAAGGCCACTCGTGAAAACGATTCGTGTGTAATTTCCAGCTTATCAAACTCGCCGCAGATAAGGACTTTATGCTTGCCGATAATGCCGCCTGCCCTGACGACATGCTCAGGAATTTCTGTATCTGTTAGCAATCGGTCCTTGATTTTATTGACAATTTTTTTAGCAGTGCCGGAGGGACGGTCTTTTTTATGCTTATGGTGTTCCTCAAACACCTCGAAGTCATAATCGCTTAACAGCTCAGCCGCTATTTCAGCCATCAGCATTAGGACATTCACGCCGTAGGTGATGTTAGGAGCCATTACGATCCCGATATTGCCTTTTTCGGCAAAGATTTTTAGCTTTTCTATTTCAGCCCGGTCGTAATCTGTCACTGCCGTCACGACATTAATACCGCACTTGGCTAAGGTATGAATATGCTCCTTCAAAAAACTATGTCCTGAAAAATCAATGAGTACATCAGGCTGCTTCTGAAAGAACTTACGCTCTAAATGATCAGTGGTCTCAATGGTTATGCCTGTTGGTTTAGTACCTAAAATTTCACCTAGATCTTTACCCGCATTCGGGCTGCCATGTCTGCATAGTACCATATTAAGTGTTTCTTGCTGCAAAAGATATTCAGCCGCGATTTTCCCGGTTCGCCCCAAGCCGACAAGTGCTATTTTCATCTATCTACCTCCTAAAAATTTACTGGCAACTCTATTTTATATTAGGGGTTGTTAGTGTGTCAATCAGGTTAAGTTGTCCTTTTTCAGAAAATTTTTCAATAGCGTTGTGCTGCTTACTTGATAGACCTCGATAACTGAAGCGATAGAAACGCGGAGCTTGGTAACTGGCTGCTTGTACTTGTACAACGGCAGTATTTTCTGTCATAATGGAGTAAATCAATTAAAGGAACGGCATGAATGGATAAGAAGATTCCTGATACTGTAAAAGTAATATTAAGCGTGCTTGAAAAGGCCGGCCATCAGGCGTACATTGTCGGCGGTGCTGTTCGCGATCTCTTGCGAGGCGTAGAGCCTTATGATTACGATATCACGACGAGCGCCAGACCTGAGCAGGTATTAGACTGCGCCAAATCTCAGCGCTGGCAGGTTGTAGATAATCTGGGCCAAAATTTCGGTGTTGTTATGCTTATTATCAATGGGCAGACGTTTGAAGTGACTACCTTTCGCGGCGAGCGGTATGGCGAGGACAGTCACCGGCCAGAGCAGGTCTGGTTTGCAGATAGTCTGGAAACTGATTTAGCGCGTCGTGATTTTACAATTAACGCGATGGCGATGGACGCTGGCGGGGATATTGTTGATCTGTTTGGTGGTCGACGCGATCTCACTAATAAAATTATTCGGGCGGTAGGCGACGCTAAACTGCGCTTTAAGGAAGACAGCCTGCGGATGTTTCGCGCCTGCCGTTTTGCCGGACAGCTTGGGTTCAGGATCGAAAATGGTACTTTAAGCGCTATGCAGGACAATTTGCAGCGTGTGGCCGGGTTGTCGCTTGAGCGGGTCCGCAGTGAACTTGAAAAGATGCTATTGGCCGAGTACTGTCAGATAAGCCTTGCCTACTTTGTTGAAACAGGGCTTAATCAATGCTACTGTCGGATAAAAGAAAAGGGCCAATGCTCCAGTGTTCCCATTCTTCCTGAATTAACGCACTTGGTCAATCTGCCGCAAAATTCGGCTTATCACAAATATGACGGCTGGAATCATACATTGGCCGCGTGCAGCAATGTGCCTGCCGATTTACTGCTGCGCTGGGCAGCCTTGCTACACGATATCGGCAAAGGTTTGCCGGGCGTACGTGGCATGAAAGACGGTCAGCCGACCGATTACCGGCATGATGCTGCGGGCGCGCAGCTAGCCCAGGTTATTTTAACCCGCTTGCAAATGAAGCCGAAGTTTGTAAAGTTGGCAGTATGGCTGGTTGCTCGGCATATGAAGTTTTACTTTTATCTGAATAACAATCAGTCGGCGGTTAAGCGCTGGCTGCGGGAAGAAGCGCGGTTGGGCGCTTTCCGCAGCCGTCGGGAACTGCAGAAGGCATTTGACCTTCTGACAATCGTTTGCGTTGCCGACAATGCCGCTACAGGATTTGGCAGTACCGGGGCTGATGAGATTTTGACATTTGGCAGGTATATAGAGGCTATGCTTCATCAAATGCCGGTTCACACCAGCGATCTATGTTATTCGGCAAGTCGGCTGACACAAGCTTTAGGAACGCCCCGGCTTATAGGCCCATTTTTAAAGATAGCCTTACAGCGAGTTCAGGACGGAAATTTGGCAAACGATGAAGAGGCGATAACTGCTGCCGCCAATAAATGGGCCAAACGGCGGCAGACTAAGGACATTTGAGGATAAATCAGGGGCTGTTAGCCCTTTTTAATTTATTGGGAAAATATTGTAAATCAGTGAAGGTATTAAGAGATTTATCGCGAATACCCACACTATTCTATCGAATTCCATTTTTTTCTATAGATACCTAGAATTGTCGAGGAGGAAAACATGACCGGGTGTGTTGATATGCCGGTAGAACAGCTGCACAAGCGCGTGGCTGAATTAGAAGAAAAGCTTAAACGCTATGAAGATATCGATAAAACGCTGTTCAATGGCAATAAGGATTTGCTTGTATCATTACAGGATTCATCGCTTCAGGAATTGTGTTCGCGGCTATTGATAGTTCCCAATGGGATATCGATAGCCACTGACGCCAGCTGCAATGTTGTAAAACATAATACGTTTGTTGCTGAATTTCTGGGGGTTGACCCTATGTGTAATCTTTCTTTCAATGGCCATAACGTTTTTGACTTTAAAATTCTGCGCGACGGTGAACTTGTAAGACCGGTAGAATTGCCACTGCAACGAGCGGCTTGGTTTGGCGAATATGTCGATAATGCTGAACTGGATTTTGTCTGGGATAATGGAGTGCATAAGACGGCGCTGATTAGCTCGCGTCCGTTAAAAAACAGCTCTGGTGAAATAATCGGTGCTTTTGCGACTTGGTCTGATATTACAGAACGGAAAAAATCAGAAATGTATTATGCTAAGTTATTTCATTCTATTTCATATCCCAAAGCAATTGTGTCGATTAACGAGCTGACTTATCTAGATGTAAACCAGAGCTTTCTTGACTTCTATGGTTATAGCAAGACGGAACTTATCGGGAGGTCTACGGCGGAAATAGGCCTTCTTACTCCGTCCGCCCACCAATTTGCAATAAAAAATCTTGACGAGCTCGGCTATTTACGGGATTTTGAGACGGTCGTTACTGTTAAAGACGGCAGTCGTAAGACGGTACTAGTTAATGCCGATATTATTGAACACTATAATCAGAAAAGTGTAGTAATCACGCTACAGGACATTACAAGCCGCCGCCAGGCTGAAGTTCGGTTTGCTAAAGCATTTAGATCAAATCCCAATCCCATGATGATTACGTCACTAAATGAGGGGCGAATTGTAGATGTCAACCGAAGCTTACTAAGCATGGCGGGTAAGCGAGCAGAAGAAGTAATCGGAAAAACGGCTGTAGAATTTGGGATTTGGCAGTCAGCCATCGAGCGAGCCGGTTTTGTTAACCAGCTGCTGGCAGGCACTATCCGTAATTATGAGCAGGATTTTATCTCGCATAGCGGCCAAGTGCATCACCTATTGATTAGTGGTGTCATAATCGAAATTGATAGTGAAAAGTTCATTCTACTGGGTATTAATGATATTACCGAAAAAAGAAATTTTGAGAATGAAATAAAGCGGTTGGACAGGCTTAATATTGTCGGTCAGATGGCGGCAAGTATTGGTCATGAGATCCGAAATCCCATGACGACGGTACGGGGCTATTTGCAGATGCTGGGCAAGAAACAGATATTTAACCAATATAAAGATCAGCTTGAACTAATGATTGACGAGCTCGATCGGGCCAATAGCATTATTACCGGCTTTCTGTCATTGGCCCAAAATCGGGCGCGGGTTGAAACGCGCGTGAACCTCAATAGCGTTATTGAACCGTTATACCTCCTTATGGAGGCCGATGCTGTAAAAGCCAACAAAAACATTTTTATGAATTTAGGCGAAATACCTGACACGCTGATGTGCAGTGAAGAAGTACGCCAGGTTATCTTAAACTTGGTTCGTAATGGGCTTGAAGTTTCTCCTGAGAATAGCGGTGTGATAGTAAGCACCTATGTTGAGGAGACCAACATCGTCTTAGCGGTAAGCGACTCAGGCAGTGGCATTCCCGATGAAATTGCCGATAAGCTCGGCACACCCTTTTTTACGACCAAGGACAACGGGGTCGGTCTCGGTCTGGCGGTCTGTTATAGTATCGCTGATCGGCATGGCGGGTCGCTAAAGTTTAAGACTGGTGAGAGCGGCACAACTTTTTGTTTGCAGCTGCCTATTAGAGATAGCTGACAAAGCGCCTGGCGCAAGCCAGGCGTTTAGTTTTTATTATAAATTTCTAACTGCAAACTACGCGATGGGCTTGGAACCTTATGGTAAAATAGAATTAAAGAAAGGGGGCGGGACAATGCAGGAGAGGTTTAGTTTGTTGTCAAGAGATTTCATAGTGCTTTGTTTTGCCAACTTTTTCTACTTCGGCAGCTTTTATTTTTTGCTGCCAACTATGCCGCAATATGTCGATATGTTAGGCGGGTCAGCCGGTCAGGTCGGCATGGTTATGGGGTGGTTTACGCTGGCCGCTGTGGCGGCCCGGCCATATTTCGGCAAAATGGTTGACAGATATGGACATAAGCGGTTTATGCTGTTGGGCAGTATCTTTTTTATCCTGTTTTTTATTCTTTACATCTATATTCAGTCTGTTGCCCTGCTCTACATCGCGCGCGGTGCGCATGGCTTGGCTCATGCTTGCTTTATGGCAGCTTCGGCGGCCTATATTGCTGATATTGCTCCGCCGCATCGCCGCGGCGAAGTTATCGGTATTTACGGTACGTCCAACATCGTAGCCATGGCTCTGTTTCCGGCTTGGGGTTCAACGCTTATCAGTACAACCGGTAATTTTAGTTATTTATTTGGCTTGGCAGCCGTGGCAGCCACTATTTGCCTGTTTGCGGTGGTTTTTCTCAGGGAAATCAATAAAGGCTCCGGAAAAGATTATAAGCCCGCCAGCGTTATTGAACTCAGCAAACGACGCGGTGTTATTGTCCCGTCAATAGCTTTATTTGGCGGCGCAACAGCATATGGAGCTGTTTTCACCTTTTTACCACTTTTCGCGCCGCAGCGTGGGCTGACCGATTTTGGGATGTTTTTTACGGTATATGCATTAAGCACTATTGTCAGTCGGGTGTTGGTTGGCAAGCTATCTGACCGAATCGGCCGACGTCAGCTTGTTATGCCGTTCATTGCTTTGGTTGCGCTAGCCGTTGTGCTGCTGCCCGGTCTTGACAGTTTAGCAATGCTGGCCGCAATTGGAGGATTGTTCGGTTTAGGGTTTGGGGCCTTCATGCCAACGCTGAATGCGCTGGTTGTTGATTACACGCCGCCGCAAGACAGGGGCAGCGCATTGGGATTCTTTACTTCGTTTATGGACCTCGGCATAACAGCCGGTGCAGTAATTCTTGGTGCTGCCGGTAACTACTTTGGATTTGAGATCATGTTCTATATGGGCAGTGCTGCTGCGCTTGCCGGTCTAATTATTTTTGCCCTATTTCTTGGCCCAAATCCAACTCAGGCGGATAGATAAAGGTCATATAGGTCAATTGGTACCGGCAGGTAAACCGCTTGTTTACGCGAATATTTTAATTGCAAAATTTCCGGAATATTGAGAAGCTTAGCAGCTAAAGAAGAGGCAAGTCAGGCTGAACACTATAGCAGCCTGCAAATTTTAGTGAAAGGTTGCGTATAGGCATGGCAGGAATACCGGGCAAAGGCCTGCAAAGAAGAATTACAATATTTGTTATCGTTATAATAGCAGCTTTATTTATGCTAGCGGGGCGATTAGCCTGGATTCAATTCGTTCAGGGAGATAAATTGTCAGAAAAGGCAAGGGGGCAGGTGCTGGAAAATCGAGGGCTGCTTTCGCCACGGGGTACTATATTTGACCGAAACGGCCGGGAGTTGGCTGTCAGTTTTCTGGCAAAATCGTTATATGTCGATCCCGAAGAATTCATAAAAAGCAACCAGAACCCGGATGCTATAGCTAACCTGCTGGCGCCGGTGTTAGACATGAAGGCTGTTGATATCAAGGAAAGGTTTGCGGCAGGCGGACGCTTTGTCTGGATTAAACGGACGCTTGATCCGGCGGTCTCAGACAAGGTAATTAGCATAATCAAGGAACATAACATTAAAGGACTGGCCTTTATTGAGGAAAGCAAGCGCTATTATCCCAACGACAACTTAGCCGCCCAAGTGCTGGGTTTTGTTGGTACTGATGATATTGGCCTTGATGGTCTTGAAATGGCCTTGGATGGAACGATTAAGGGCAGCCTCTCCAAGCATACTATTGATACTGACAATCGTGGTATTCCGATATTTGAATCGATTTTCACCGTTGCTCCACCGAAAAAGGGCAAAAATGTCTATCTGACGCTTGATTCTACTATTCAGTTTATTGTTGAAGAAAGCTTGGACAAGGCTATGGCTAGCACTAAGGCGGCGAGGGCCACCATAATTGTTATGAACCCTCGGACAGGTGATATTCTGGCTATGGCTAACCGGCCGACCTTCAATCCAAATCAGTTCTATAAATACGGACCGGAAAACTGGCGAAATCGGGCTGTTTCCGATCTTTATGAGCCGGGCTCAACCTTTAAGAGCATTGTTGCCGCTGCAGCGGTTCAGGAGGGTCTGGTTCACCCTGATGAAAGGTTTATTGATAAAGGTTATGTGGAGGTGTCAGGGCGGCGGATTAAAAACTGGAGCGGCGATAGTTACGGTGAGGTTAGCTTTACGGATATTATGAAGAATTCAATAAATACCGGCATTGTCGAAGTTGGGATGCGACTTGGGGCTGCCCGGCTGACCAATTATATCCGCGCGTTCGGTTTCGGGCAGGCAACCAATATCGAGCTGCCGGGCGAGGCTGAGGGTATCTTGTTTAAGCCTGAGAATATGCGTGATTCAGATATAGCAACAATGTCAATCGGGCATAGTATTGCCGTGACGCCGCTCCAACTTATTACAGCCGTTTCGGCCATAGCCAACGACGGCGTTCTGCTTCGGCCCCATATTATCAAGGAGATCCAGAATGACGACGGTTCGGTATACAGTGCAGCCTCTACCCAGGTTATGCGGCAGGTTATCAGCCTCGAAACCTCCAGGACGATGGTAAGAATGCTAGAAGAAGTAGTTACAGAGGGCGGTGCTAAAAAAGCACAGGCAAAAGGCTACCGAATTGCCGGTAAAACCGGAACGGCCGAGAAATTGCGGGAAGATGGGAGCGGTTACCTGGCAGGCCGCTATATTGCATCTTTCGCCGGCTTCGGTCCGGTTGAAGATCCGAAGCTTGCGGTTCTGGTTGTACTTGATGATCCGCGCGGCGTTTATTACGGTGGCGAGACTGCAGCGCCGGTAGCCGGTGAAATTTTTGCCAAGGTACTGCGTTATTTAAATATACATCCTGATTCAGGGCAGCCAGCCCTCCCTAAAACAGTAAGCAAGACAGTAGCAGTTTCTGCCGCGTCTCCATCCGGGCCTATTCCTGCCGGTAAAGCAGTTGTTCCGGATTTAAAGGGTAAAACTATGCGGGAGGCCGGAGATTTGCTTTTTAAAGCAGGACTGGCAATGATACCGGAGGGAACGGGACTGGCAGCCAGCCAAAGTATAGCTCCCAACACTCTCATTGATGCGGGCAGTGAAGTGCGGGTATATTTCAAACCCAGATAGCAAATAATGGGCAATAATGCTGTTTAAGGGTTAGATGCACATGGATGAATTGAAGGAGTATCTTCTCAGCGACATTTGGCCGCTGGCCGAAAAAATAGCTGAATACTTGCGTGCCCAAAAGGCTATTGACGACGCGGCTGTAGCCGGTAGCATCAGGCGCCGCTCCCAGACTGTTAGGGATATTGATATTGTTGTGGCAGGCAATGATCCGGCTGCTGCTATTCAGGCGGCAGCAGAGATGCCGGGAGTTGACAGTATTATCGAAAAAAGCCCGGCCCGCGTAAAGGCCCGGCTGACTACCGGTATGCCGCTTGAAATATTAGTTGTGCCGCCGGAAAATTTTATTGTCGCTCTACTTTTAGCGACCGGCAGTAAAATGCATTGTGAGCAGCTGCAAAATCATGCTTCAATCAACAACCTGACCTTTTCCAACTTTTCCGGTTCAGAGCATGACATTTACCGGCAGCTCAAACTGCAGTATATTGAGCCTGAATTACGCGAGGGCTTAGGTGAAATTGAACAAGCGGTTAAATGCAAGCTGCCTGATCTGGTAGCTGAACAGGATATAAAAGGCATATTCCATGTCCACACCTCCTATTCGGACGGTGGCGATAGTTTAAGTAATATGGCTGCCGCTGCTTATAACCGAGGTTGGAGCTATATGGGCATCGCCGATCATAGCAAAACAGCCTATTATGCCCGTGGTTTGAAATTGCCGGCTATTATGGCTCAGCGCAGGGAAATCGACAGCCTTAATGCTAAAAATTCAAAGTTTGTGATTCTTTCCGGCATTGAAAGTGATATATTACCGGATGGATCGCTAGATTATGATGACGATACTCTGGCTCAATTTGATTTTGTTATTGCCTCGGTTCACTCGGCCTTTCGGCAGGGGGAAGCCGTTATGACCAAGCGAATTATTAAAGCTATTAGTAATAAATATGTAACAATGCTAGGGCATCCGACAGGTCGGCTTTTACTAAGACGCCGGTCATATGCCATCAATTTGGAAGAAATAATAAACGCGGCAGCAGTTACCGGCACCATTATTGAAATTAATTCAAGTCCGCACCGGCTTGACCTTGACTGGAGCTGGTGCCGTAAGGCACAAGAACAGGGGGTTTTATTATCGGTCAACCCGGATGCGCATTCTGTTGAAGAATTTGATTATGTCAGATATGGTATTAATACCGCGCGCAAAGGGTGGCTCAGTCCGGAGGATATTTTGAATACAAGGCCATTAACTGAAGTGAAAAAACTTCTAAACCGAAAGCGCGGAAAATAATTAAGGGCGGCAATGCCGCCCGAAACATTAAGGCCTATTGTTAGCATCAAACTGAGCTGTCATAGTGCTGCCAGCAGCAGTTGTTCCGCTTGTAGCGGTGCTGCTAGTAGCTGTAGTACCGCTCATGCTTGCTTCATACTGTTCAATCATGCGGCGAACCATTTGACCGCCGACACGACCACAGTCAGCTGAAGTCATTGTTGACCAACCGTTTTGGCGAACTGTTTCAGCTATGCCTAATTCGGAGGCAACTTCAAACTTCATACGATCAAGAGCGTTTTCTGCTTGTGGATTGACAGGTTTTCTGCTTCTAGCCATTTACAAAATCACCTCCAATGTGTTTGTGGTTATATTATCGACTGAAATTTGCGGGCTTATGCGTATTCGTTATGTCAAATAGTACCAAAGACGAGTAGTTATAAAATGGTAATTGGAATAGCTATGTAGCTTATCTCTAATTTCCAAGTACCCGCTAACTTAAACAGGAAAAAACGGAAAAAGGCCGAATATAAAAAGAACAGTAAGAATATGGAAAAATATTTCTGGATGTGAACCCTATGCATGAAATGGCTCTTGCTCAAGGGATTTTAGATGTTGCGCTTAGCACGGCTAGCCAGCACGACACCCTAAAAATCGGACGTATTAAACTGCTGGTCGGCGAAATGACTAATGTTGAACCTGAGTCGCTTAGATTTTGTTTTAAAGCCTTGTCAGCCGGCTCAATTGCTGAGAATGCAGCGGTAGAGATCGAGGTAACGCCGCTGATAGGGCGCTGCCGACAGTGTGCCAGTGAATTTTCAGTGGCAGGATTCTATTTTGTCTGTTCGGAGTGTCAGTCATCGTCAGTTGAGATCCTCTCGGGTCGTGAGCTCACGATAGAATATTTGGAGGTGGAATAATGGAGATTAAGGTTATGACCAATATTCTTGACGCCAACGACCAATTATCCCGAACTGTAAATGAACGGTTAACGGCAGAGGGAATTTTTGTTCTCAATTTGCTAGGGTCGCCGGGCTGCGGCAAGACAACGCTTCTGGAAAAAACCATAGCCGCTCTCAAAGGCGAACTATCGCTGGCAGTTATTGAGGGCGATTTATTTACAAGTAAAGATGCTGAGCGGATTGAACAGCAAGGTGTACCGGTAATTCAAATAAATACTGCCGGCGGGTGTCATCTGGACGCTGGGATGATAAACAGTGCTATTGATAATCTGGATTTAAAAACGCTTGATATGATAATAATTGAAAATGTGGGCAATCTCGTTTGTCCAGCTGAATTCGAAATCGGTGAAGATGCCAAGGTAACTGTTTTAAGTATTACTGAGGGTGAGGACAAGCCCTTAAAGTATCCGTTGGTTTTCCGTAAATCGCAGGCTGTTTTATTAAACAAAATGGATTTACTACCATATACCGGCTTTGATTTAGCTGCTGCTATTGATGATATCAAGGGCATTAATCCGGATGCCAGGCTGATTACTGCTTCATGCCGAAGCGGGGAGGGCCTTGAGGAATGGTACCATTGGTTAAAATTGCAGGTTGGTAAAAAAAAAAAAATAGGAGCAGTGAATTATGCCCAACGCAGACGCCTTAAAATGGCAAATCGAAGAACTACGTGAAAAACTCCATCAGCTTGTCCTTGATAAACAAGGCAATTTTATTGATGAAGAAGTTGCACGCATGAGTGCGGAACTTGATGAAATTATTGTAGCTTATGAAAAGGTAAAGCAGACCAAGCGGTAGAGGGGATTTAAAATGTTTGCATTAGTTGGTGGAACAGTTATTACGATATCCAATCAGCCATTAGTCGGCGGAACTGTTCTTATAGATAAGGGGAAAATAGTCGCGGTCGGGAAAGGCCAAGCCCTCCCTGACAGCTGTAAAATTATTGATATAACGGGTAAGGTGGTAACGCCGGGTTTAATCGATGCTCATACCCATCTCGGCGTTTATGCTGAGTCGCTTGACTGGTCGGGTGAAGATGTCAATGAAATTAGCCAGCCGGTTACGCCAGCTCTTGATGTTATTGACGCCCTTAATCCGGCAGATGTTGGTCTGGCGGAGGCGGTCGGTGGCGGTATAACGACAGTAATGGTAGCGCCTGGCAGCGCAAATCCGATTGGCGGGCAATGTACGGTAATTAAAACCAGACCACGTGCAAGTGTTGAGCAAATGATTATCAGACGGCATGCCGGACTTAAAATGGCTTTCGGCGAGAACCCGCGCCGGACCTACGGCGACAAGAAAAAAATGCCGGTTACCCGCATGGCTACGGCCTTGCTTATCCGCGAGATGCTGCAAAAGGGCAGAGAATATCTTAGTAAGCTCGACAGTAAGGATCATAAATTTGATTATGAAATGGAGGCAATTGCGCGGGTGCTGCGACGGGAAATGCCGATTCGCGCCCATGCTCACCGGGCTGACGACATAGTGACTGCCCTTAGAATTGCCGAAGAATTTGACCTTGATATTATTATCGAGCATGCTACTGAGGGGCATCTTATAAAAGGACTGCTTGCCGAGCGGCAGGCACGGGTTGTACTGGGGCCGCTTATGATAACAAAGGGGAAACTGGAGCTTAAAGAGGCCTCGTGGCGCGCGCCGGCAATATTAGCCGAGCACGGTGTTCTGTTTGCGTTTATGAGTGACCACCCGGTTGTGCCCAGTAAATTCTTGCCGGTCTACGCCGGGATTGCAGCCCGCTTTGGCCTGAATCAGGATGAGGCGTTAAAGGCTATTACGATAAATGCGGCCAAGCTTTTAGGACTTGAAGCCAGAATCGGCACTATCGAACCGGGTAAAGACGCCGATTTAGTCGTTTGGAACGATCATCCGCTGCTGCTGGCAGCTAAGCCGGATTATGTTATAGTAGATGGACACATTGGCAAGGTCGATATGGAACAAAAGATTGCTAAATGGAGCAGTTTATAAAGCACTAGCCATGGTAGTAGGAGGAATGTATCATGTTTGAACGTCCGGTATGGGCGGAAGTAAATCTTGCCGCGATTGCTCATAACATCTGGCAAATTAAGCAGTGCATAAAGCCGACTACAAAAATTTGCGCTGTTATAAAGGCTGACGCATATGGTCACGGCACTTCTGCGGTAATCAGAGCCGCGCTTGTTGCAGGTGTGGATTATTTAGGTGTTGCTATTTTGAATGAGGCTATTGATTTAAGGCGGGACGGGGTTACGGGACCCATTCTAGTGCTGGGTTACACTCCTCCGCAGCAGGCTATTCGAATAGTCGATAATGATGTGACTCAGACAATTTTTGATTATCAACTAGCTGAGGCTATTTCGCAGGCAGCCCAGGCTGTCGGCCGTAAGGCCAAAGTGCATATAAAAATTGATACCGGCATGACCCGGATTGGTATCGAGCCGGAAGATGCCGGGGACTTTGCGGCTGCCGTGGCTAAATTGCCAGGGATCGAGATAGAAGGGGTTTTCTCGCATTTTGCCAATGCCGACAGCCAGGATAAATCATACGCGTGGGAGCAGTTTGCGAGATTTAAGAAGGCTTTGGCTCTTATTGAGGATAAGGGGCTGAAGATTCCTATCCGTCATATTGCCAATAGCGCTGCGACGCTCGATATGCCCGAAACTCAGCTTGATATGGTTCGGCCGGGTATAATAATGTATGGTTTATGGCCATCCGATGAGGTTGAGAAAAAGCTTGATCTTAAGCCAGCTATGAAATTTAAGGCTAAGGTTAGTTGTGTTAAAGAGGTGCCGCCGGATGTGTCTATAAGCTATGGGCGGGATTACTATACCGATAAGCCAAGCAAAATTGCCACCCTGCCGGTTGGATACGCTGATGGTTGGACTCGGCAGCTGTCGGGAAAAGCCAGTGTACTTATCCGTGGTCAGCGGGCACCGATTGTAGGGCGAGTATGCATGGATCAGTGTATGGTCGATGTTACCCATATCCCGGGTGTAGCCCAGGGGGATATCGCGTTATTATTTGGCGGCGCAAAGCTGCCGGCTGAAGAAATTGCCGAAAAACTGGGTACGATTAACTATGAGGTAATTTGTTTGGTGGGCAAGCGGGTTCCGCGCCACTATGTAATGGAATAAATATTACCAATTGAGAACAAAGCTGGTTTGGAAAAATTAAGCCTAAAAAACTAGACAGTTGGGAAATAGCCTCTGTCTAGTTTTTTAGGCTAATTTTAATGTCTTTTCGCTGTATCAGCGCAATATTTCACCTATCAATAGGAAAAGCAGTGTTATTGTCGAAATATACACGTAAAATCAATTGGTAAATCCAAATATCCCCTGAAACACGGTTAAATCCGGTAAAAGTGCCTACAGGGTGCCTATGCCGGGTAAAAAAAAAGCTGGAGGGTATGTAGTGAGTACACAAGACTGGGAAATATTTAAACAGAAATTTAATGTCAAATCCAACATTAATTTAAATGATTATAAGCCGACACAAATGCAAAGGCGGATCGGTAACTTTATGACCCGCCATGGTGCCAATAATTATCATGATTTCTTAAACAAGCTTAACGCTGATGTTAAGCTCTACAAAGAGTTTGTTGATTTTTTGACAATCAATGTGACGGAATTCTTTCGGACGCCGGAAAAATTTGCCGAACTTGAAACTAAGGTTCTGCCGGACTTGTTAGCTCAAAATCCCAGGCTATCAATTTGGAGTGCCGGTTGCTCGATTGGCGCTGAACCGTATTCCCTCGCCATGATTTTAAAGGATATGACGCCTAATACCAGGCATCGTATTCTAGCTACCGATCTTGATGTTGAAATATTGGAAAAGGCCCGTAACGGTATTTATTCTGCCACTGAGTACAAAAATATCTCGGGTGCCCGCCAGGCTAAATATTTTAAACGGGAAGGCAGTACCTATGCCATTAGCAATGAAATTAAGGCAATGGTAGAGTTTAAAAAGCACAATTTGCTATTAGATAAATTTGAAACCGGTTTCGATCTAATTTTGTGCCGTAATGTTGTTATATACTTTACCGAAGAGGCTAAAGATGCCTTGTATCGCCGCTTCCTGGAAGCCTTACGTCCGGGCGGGGTGCTTTTCGTCGGGGGCACCGAGGCGATACTAAACTTCCGCGATATTGGTTATGAACATTATCTGCCGTTCTTTTACAGGAAGCCGAAATAATGCGATTGCTTTAACATATCTACAGCACTCCCCAGTTTGACAGCAAGCGGAAGGTAGCCAGTAGGCGATTGAAAAAACTGCGGATGAATGTTTTCTCAGCCACTTCCTGGCCGGCTATAAGGTCTACCGTTTTAACAGCCTTATCGCGTACATAAAAAACTATTTCTCCAACTTTTTGCCCCTTATAAACAGGGGCTTTTATTTTTTCCGGCAAATCGACCTCTACGGTGATGTACTGGCGATCGCCGTTATTAATGACAATGGCCGCCGGGGCAGAAACGATGGCATCAATTGCTTCTAAGACGCCCTGCTCGACCGCTAAGGCAGATAATACGTCATTTTGCTCAGCATAATCATAAAGCTCAAAATTGTCAAAGCCATATTTCAATAGTTTCATCGAATCATACCAGCGGGAGTGATCGTGGAGAACTACAGCAATAAGTTTCTGATTGCCGCGGGTTGCACTGGAAACCAGACATGGACCAGCCTCGCCGGTAGTTCCTGTTTTAACGCCGTCAGCATCTTCCAGCATCCAGAGCAACTTATTGGTATTACGCAAGTTTTTATCGTGAACATGCCCCTTGGTGTCTAGCCATTCGATACTCGTTTCTTTGGTTCTGACTATTTCGGCAAAGGTCGGGTTTGCTAAGGCATAGCGCGACATCCAGGCTAAGTCGAAAGCCGTCGAATAGTGGCCAGGCGCTGAGAGGCCGTTTGGATTACAGAAGTGACTATTGTAGGCGCCTAATTGATAGGCTTTCCGGTTCATGAGGTTAACAAATTCTTCGGTGGATCCGGCTAGGTGCTCGGCGATGGCGACCGCTGCATCATTGCCTGAACGCAGCATGAGCCCGGCAAGCAGTTCACGTAGGGTTATCGTTTGACCGGCATATAAGTACATTGAAGATCCGCCGGTACCGGCGGCGCGGGCGCTGACTTTAACCTCATCGTCGAGCCGGCCGCTCTCAAGGGCAATAATCGCGGTCAAGATCTTGGTTGTACTGGCCGGGGCGCAGCGCAAGTTGCCTTTTTTATCGTAGAGGATTTGCCCGGTTTTCGCATCCAGTAAAATAGCTGCTTTGGCACTTATTTGCGGTGGCTCGGCTGCCTTGGCTTGCGATAAAATCAGGCTTAAACAGACAAAAAAAATGACACCGGCAAATTTTAATTTTCTAGTCATTGACGATCCTCCCCTGACGACAAGCTTACTTAAGGCCAACTAGTAAATTTATATTGCTATATCTGTCGAATGATGCTTTATCTTTCTGAATATATAGAGAGATCCGATAGGTTGGCGTAGCAGTGCGAAGCCTAAGAGGAGGGATAATATGAGGATACGCCGACTTAGATGATGAAGCCAAAATGACGTTTAAGGAATAGGTGTCAGAAAAATATGGATAAAATATGCAGGAATTTTTCCAATTTCTATATAATACTACAAAGAGGATTATACTGAATGTGAAGGAGTGGTTTTTTTGATTAAGCAAGCGCCGTTAGTTATGATTCCGGGTCCGACACCTGTAGCTGAGCCCATCAGACAGGCGATGTCCGTCCAAACCTACGGGCATACTTACGGAGAGTTTGTCAAGGTATATAAGGAGTGTCTGGCCGGACTGAAGAAGATATTTCAAGCTGACCATATGATTGTCATTGGTGGAGCCGGTACGCTGTCGATGGAAATGGGGCTTATTAACACCGTTCGCGCCGGTGAAGATTTGCTGGTTGTTACCCATGGCGTATTTGGAGACAGGTTTATTCCGATGGCTAAAGCGCTCGGTATCAATGTTGATGTGCTCAGCTGCCCGGCCGGCGAAAGAGTGCCGCTTGCCCAAATCGAAGATAAACTGGCAACGAAAAAATATGCGGCAATGACACTGACTCATGTCGATACTTCGTCAGGGGTTATGTCGCAGCCTAAGGAAGTTGGCGAACTGGCTAAGAAGTACGGCGTGCTGTTTATTCTAGACGGCGTTTGCGCCAGTGCCGGTATTGCCGAACCAATGAAAGACTATGGCATTGACGTCATTGTTACTACCTGTCAAAAAGCCTTTGGCACCCCGCCCGGCCTTACAATGCTGGCATTAAGCGACAGAGCTGTTGCCCGCCGCGAAGAGATGGGAACTGTTGCCGGTTATTATACAGATATTAAAAATTGGCTGCCGATTATGGATAATCCGTCGAATTATTTCTCAACTCCGCCGGTTAACCATGTTGTAGCCCTTAATGAATCAGTTAAACTTATCCTGCAAGAAGGTATCGAAGAACGCTATGCTCGTCACGACCTGATTGGCCGCAGTGTTCGTGCCGGTTTGGCCGCAATCGGTCTTGAACCAGTTACCAAGCCGGAAGCCCTCGCACCGACGCTTTCGGTTGTTAAGTATCCGGAGGGAATTGAGGATGCTCAATTCAGAGCTAAAATGGAAGAGTTCGGTCTTGTTGTTGCCGGTGGTGTAGGTGAGCTTAAAGGCAAGATATTCCGGATCGGTCATATGGGAAATATCAGTTTTGCCGAAATCGCTGTAACGCTTAATGGTGTTGAACGCTCGCTGCTAAGTCTGGGCTATGATGTTAAACCAGGTGCAGCAGTAGGCGCAGCCTCAGCTGAATGGTATAAATAAATGGAGACTTAATTCCGATGGCGTTATGGCGCCATCGGAATTCTAGTCGAAATTATCCAGAGACCTAGCCGCGCTCGCCTGTACACGTAGTGGTATACTCCCGCTTGTATAAGTGAGCCTTGGGTCTGGAGAGTCTTAGAGCGGGTTAGTCATCGGATAAACTTGAAAAAAGGCAGCTGCCCTAATGGGCTTGCTGCCTTTTGTTAAGTGGTCGGATTATAGGGCTTTAATTTTTGCCAATGTGCTTGAATCAACTGGTCGTAGCGCATTATAGTTGCTGTACGCTCGTTGCGCAGCGCTTGGATGGCGCTTAAAGTGTCCTGGTTAAAAGAGTATACCTTGCTTTTGGGAACTGTGACCGGATTTGTATATTCTTTTAACTTGGTGGCGACTTTGCAATTGACCTTACCCTCTTTGATAAATGCCGCCGGCTCTAAAAGGTCAGACCCAGCATACCGGTGAATAAGACAGTTAGGCTGAAGACGATCAATAATGTTTTTGGCTTCACCGTCAACGACTATCCCACTGCCGCAGCCGGGGCAGGACTCGATCTCGGTAGTCAGCCAAGTATGACAGTTTGCGCAAATTACTCCTTCCATATATGACACCTCCGGGGCTAGTTTTTACAATTCTGTAAAAATAATGCGTTATTTGCGCGATAACTAAGCAATAATACTCCAGGACGCTAGGTCATGGCCTTGCGTCTTTTTTGTTAACCACGAAGTGCGTGATGCACGCAAAGGGTTGGACGCGATACTATCGCTTTTGCGGTCGGTAAAGTCTATGGACGGGTTTGTTAAAGATGGAGGATACCTAAGTTTAAGGGCGAAAGTAACATTAATAATCATAAAATGAGCTAATAATATAGATTAACCTTGGACAGGAAGGAGACTATTGATGCTATTCGATACTCATATGCATACTACTTTCTCGACAGATTCAAAAATGAAAATCCAAGAGGCGATTGCTAAGGGACAAGAACTAAACCTTGGGATTACGATAACCGAGCATATGGACCTTGGGTATCCCCAATCTAATGCTTTTATATTTGATGTGGCGGAGTATTTGGCAACCTATGATAAATTTCGCAGTGATAATGTGCTGTTGGGTATTGAGATTGGCATGCGGAATGATTGCCTGCAAGATAATCGCTATCTGGTTGATGAGGCTAATCTTGACTTTGTAATCGGCTCAATTCATGTCATTGATAATATTGACATCTACCACGAATCATTTTACCGTACCCATACAAAGCAGCAAGTGTACTATCGCTATTTTGAGGCCATGCAGGAATGTATGAGGTGTTATGATTTCATTGATAGTTTAGGGCATATTGACTATATTGCCCGGTATGCCCGTTTTAACGACCCTGAGATTTACTATACTGAATTTGCTGAACAGATTGATGAAGTGCTAAAAGTTGCGGCAGAAAAAGGCAAGGCGCTGGAGATTAATACCCGGCGGATCACTGATAGCCGTTCGGTTGATTTGTTGATGCCCATCTATAAGCGATTTGCTGAGTTGGGCGGTAAACTAGCAACAGTAGGCTCTGACGCCCACAAACCGCAGGATATTGGCCGCCGAATTAATACAGCGATGGATATTGCGGCAGACTGCGGATTAAAAGTTGTTTATTTTAAAAACAGGCAGCCTAATTATGTTAAAATTTAAGTAAGATAGCCGCTTACTGGTAAAACCTCCCCCGTTTAAAAACGGCGGAGGTTTTTAATTTATTAGATAGCGTTCGTGGCGAGTCAGCGTTATGGTGAATAAGATGAATTGTCAGGTATTACTGAAATATTTGCGGAGGGGTGATGAATAAATGGGTCAACTAGTAAGAGGCCGGTTTATTACTCTCGGGGGGTTAAGAGATATGGCTTTAGCTGCCCGGGATGAATTATGGCAGACTGCCAAGGCAGTCGGGCGGGACGCTAAACTATATCTGCATTGGACGGCCGGACACTATGGGCAGTTTTATGATGATTATCATATTAACATTGACGCTGACGGCAGTGTGTATGCCACGTCTGAAGATTTGGCTGAGATAAAAGCCCATACTTGGCGGCGCAATAGCGGTGCAATCGGGATTTCACTGGCCTGCTGCGCCCGAGCAACGCCTAATGACTTAGGTGATGAGCCGCCGACTGATATGCAGATAGAGTGTCTGGCACAGGTGGTGGCAGTGTTGTGTACCTGCATGGATATACCACTTGACGGGGCTCATGTTATGACCCATGCCGAGGCCGCCAATCTTGATGATTATGGCCCGGATACCACGTACGAACGCTGGGATTTATGGATTTTAAAGACCGGCGATCAGCCCGGTAGCGGCGGCGACATCATCAGAGGCAAAGCAGTCTATTATTGCGCCGGCGAATTAAACGACTCCCGCATCAACGAGTTATAGAAATACAGAACTGTTTCCACCCTTAGACCGTAGAAATAAGGTGGAAAGCCGAGATTGTCACATCCCTTATCCTCGCAATGACAGTAAACTCAGGGGTGTCATTGCGAGTATAGCGTAGCAATCTCGGCTTTTGTTATAACAATGTATGGAGACTTAACCGCTCGCCTGTACCCGTAGTGGTATACTCCCGCTTGTATAAGTGAGCCTTGGGTCCGGAGACCCTTAGAGCGAACTTATTTCGAATTTTACAACCTGTTCCCTAGCCGTCAAGGAGAGGGATTACAGGTTGTTAATGAGATGAAGCGGGAGTCTTAGAGCGGGTTAGTCATCGGATAAATTATCGGTCGTAGTATTTAAACAGCGCTTGAGTACCGCTGTTTTCTTCGCCTTGAGCGGCCAATTCTTGATAAAGCTTAAGGGCTAGGTCGAGAGCTGGGGTTTTAAGGTTCATTTCCTGAGCTGATTCGATGGCAATTTTCATATCTTTAATAAAATGCTTTACGTAAAATCCCGGGGCGAAATTACCAGCTAGCATCCGGGGGGCTAGGTTAGACAGTGACCAGCTGCCGGCGGCTCCTGTTTCAATACTCTTAAGAACAATATCAGGGTTAAGCCCTGATTTTTTTGCATAGGCTATGGCCTCACAAACTCCCATCATACCGGCAGCAATAGCAATTTGATTGCACATTTTAGTATGTTGACCGGCGCCGGCTGGACCCTGCAGGATAATATTCTGACCCATCAGCTTAAAGATAGGCAGTACGGCTTCGAATACCTCGCTGTCACCGCCGACCATAATAGCTAAACGAGCTTCTTTGGCGCCAACATCACCGCCTGAGACTGGGGCGTCAAGTGAATACATCTTATTATCTTTAGCGGCTAGATAGATCTTTTCAGCCAACTTAGGCGAGGAAGTTGTCATATCAATAAAACAAGTACCAGGCTTGGCGTTGGCAATCAGCCCGCTGTCGGCAAGATAGACTTCCTCAACATCTTTTGGATAGCCAACCATTGTTATAACAACATTGCAGCCGGCGGCCAGCTCTGCAACTTGATCTGCCCATGAAGCGCCTTGTTCAAGCAGGTCTTGAGCTTTAGCCTTGGTCCGGTTATAAACCATTACTTTGTAACCGGCTTTGAGTAAATGGCCGGCCATGCTTTTGCCCATAACACCAGTACCTACAAACCCTATTACGGTATTTTCCTTGCTGAAATTCATTGTCATCCCTCCGCTGTTTAATATAAGCCTACACCAATATTTGGAATGTAATTCTCGATATCGGCTCTAAAATCCTTTTTAGTATGGTTAGTTGGACTGAGTTTAAAAAAGGAATAATTGCAGATAATATCCAGTAATGAGTGGGAGGTGGAAACGGTGGGCGAGAATGCCATAACTAAAATTTGTAGCTCAGTTAAAAACCTGCTTGTTTATCAGCCGCCGCGTTTGCCTAAACCATTTGTTCTAAATGAAACGGCCGAAGATCAGGGACAAGACTTTACCCCGGACGCTCGGCGAGGGTTAGAAACCTCAGCCCAGGAAATGGCCACGCTATTAAAATACGCCCATCGATTGCGGGAATTCATGGAAGAGGTCCGGACGGCGATACAACGCCAGGATGCGGAAAAGATTAAAGAACTTGCCTATGAGTTTAAAGTATTGGAGGAACAGCGGAAGGAAGTAGACCCCATCGTCTTAAGTTATGACTATGAGTTAACTCCAATCGACCGCTCAATCAGCTCTCGCATTGATGAGAACGAAGACACTTTAAAAGCGCTCTATCATATACCGCTTAACAAGGATATTGTTATGCGCGATTTCGTTATTCCGGGGAAAAACCCGACTAAGGCCATGATTGTCTTTACCGATGGTCTCATTGATAAGCAGGTCATAAATCTATCAATTCTTCAGCCGTTAATGAAATTTGACGGTACGGACAAAGATGCTATCAGCCTTGAGTATTTAGCATATATCGTTGATAAATGCCTGCCCAGCAATCAGGCCAAAGAGACTACCCTTTTCAGAGATGTAGCCATCGGCTTAAATGGCGGAGATACCATATTGTTCATTGATGGCGTGCCGGGTGCAGCTATTATTGAGACCAAAGGCTATGAACATCGCGGGCCGGAACGACCGCAGATCGAGCAGTCGGTGCGGGGGGCGCAGGCAGCTTTTGCTGAAGCGCTGCGCGTTAACACCGGACTTATCAGATCTATGATGCAGACTAATCAGCTTGTAACCGAGATAATCAATGTCGGGGAGAGAATCCCGGTAAAATGCGCGATTATGTACCTAAAGTCGGTAGCCAATCCTAACTTGGTAGCCGAGGTAAGAAGGCGAATCGAGGGAATATCGACAGACTATATTGTCGACTTAGGCATTCTTGAGCAGCTTATCGAGGACCATCCGAGCATTCCTTTTCCTCAGTCGTTATCCACAGAACGAGTTGACCGGGTAACAGCCCATCTGGCCGAGGGGCGTGTGGCTATTATTCTCGATGGTACGCCTTTTGCCCATATCGTGCCGGCTGGATTTTTTACCTTTTTTCATTCAGCGGATGATTTTAGTTTAAAAACACCGCTTGCCGACTTTACCCGCATTCTTAGGCTGGTGGGGACAATTTTGTCAGTTGTGCTGCCGGCATTATATCTTTCGATTGCTAACTTCCATCAGGAAGCGCTTCCTACTGAGCTCCTGCTGGCAATAGCCGGAGCGCGGGAACGAGTCCCGTTTCCGGCTATAATTGAGATATTGTTAATGGAATTCGCGTTTGAATTAATTCGCGAGGCCGGACTACGCATTCCGGGGCTGTTAGGCTCAACGATCGGTATTGTCGGTGCTTTGATACTCGGTCAAGCTGCCGTTGAAGCGAATCTTGTCAGTCCGATTATGGTAGTTGTTATTGCGATAACAGGCCTGGCTTCCTTTACTATCCCGGATTATCGTATGGCCACAGCCCTACGGCTACTGCGGTTTATCTTTCTGTTTAGTGCTTTGGTTATGGGGCTTGTTGGCGTTACTTTATGTCTTCTGCTAGTAACAGTAGTCCTTTGTAGTATGAAATCATTTGGGCTACCTTATTTGGTTCCAATAGGGCCTAAAACCATGCCAGGTTTTGATATTGTAAGGCGCGGTTCTGTTTTTCGACAGGAAATGCGGCCTGATGAACTTAACACTAAAGACCAGCGGCGTCAGCCCCATATCAGCCGTAAGTGGATTACTGAGCCCCCTGTAGGGAAGGGGGACGAACAGTGAGCTATCAGCCAGGTAATAAGGGAGTAGCAGGCGGAATATCGCTAGTCATAATGCTAACTTTTCCGTTTATCTTTTTGACAACACCAGCCCAGACGGTCGAGCGTGGCGCCGGTCTGGCTTGGCTCATCCCACTGCTTGCTGCTGTGCCGCCGATTAGTATCGTGTGGGGGTTAAGCTATGTGCTCAGCAACTTTAAAGGCGATCTGTATACAGTCAGCAAAATACTGTTGGGGCGGGTTGGCGCATGGTTAGTAACTTTATATTATATTAGCCTCTTTTTTCTTGATGCCATTCTTCTTTCCCGACAATTTGCCGAGAATACGTTGCTGACAGCATTACCCAAAGCTGAATTCTCAGTAATAATTTTGGTTTATTTAGGCGTTGCCGCGGTACTATGTTACGCCGGATTGGAGGCTATGGTAAGAGCTAATTATATAATAACCCCATTTAGTATTTTGGCGCTCGTTCTAGTATTGCTCTTATTAGCGCCATACTACAATATCTATAACCTTGCCCCATGGCAGGGGACAGGGCTTGAGAAGGTTATTCCGTCAGCGTTTCTTGTAGCTGGCGCCCAAGCCGGAGTCCTTGCGCTGATTATTTTAGCTCCTAACTTTCAAAAGCTGTCATCGATAAAAATAGCGGCTGTTTTTGGTATTGGTTTAAGTTCAATGCTTAAGTCGGCAACCGTCCTGGTATTTACCCTGGTATTCGGGGTCGGGGCGGCCCAAGAAAAGGTTTTGCCTTTTTTTGAAATGGCGCGCCTTGTTTATTTAAGTCGCTATATCCAACGAATTGAGTCGCTATTTATTGTCTTGTGGGTAATAGCCGGCGTGTTGGCGATTGCCATAAACCTATATATTGGACTGTATCTTATAACCCGGCTGCTGAATTTACCGACATTGCGGCCGCTCATTCCGATTGCAAGCATACTATTAGCGCAGGCTGCAATGTTGCCTCCCGATATTGCTACTATTATTGTGCTCGACGGCATTCTTATTACCACCTATTTTAATATCGGACTTTACATTATTCCCTCAATACTAATTATTGCCGCTTTGCTGAAAAAGCGTAAGAAGGAGGCAATTAAATGCGCCGGATGATATTAGCCTTGCTTTTGTTGGTGTTTACGCTGCTGTCAGTCGGATGTTTCGGCTCTCGCGAGACAGACGAGAACGCGTTTGTTCTAGTGGTAGGGTTTGACAAAAGTAAAAGAGAAACCGGCAAGCTTGATGTGACCTTTCAGATTGCTGTTCCGCGGGCGCTGGCGACAGAGGGGGGCAAGAGCGAGGACATTACAATTTTAGGTACCATTACGGCCGATACCCTTGCTGAGGCTCGTTCGATGCAAAATTCAGGGGCGGCACGCGCACCTTCATGGTCGCATACCAAGATAATTATAATTGGTGATGAGTTAGCTAAACAGGGACTCGGGCAAATATTAGGGCCGATAATGAGATTTAGGGAAGTTCGCGGCAGTATATTGCTCATCGTAGTAAATGATGACAGCGCGCAAAACTTTATGAAAAAACATAACCCCAAAATTGACGTTGTGCCAACGCGGTTTTATGAAACAATGCTATTGGCCAGTAATGAATCAAGCTATTTTCCGCGAACCAATCTGCATGAATTTTATACCAGGTTAAAAGAGGGGTGCGCGGCGCCTATTATCGCATTAGGCGGAATTAATAAGTTTGAAGACTCAATCGAGCCGACTAGACGAAAGACGTCGCCAAACAAAGTGGACGAATTTGAGGCCGGGAATTTACCGAGGGTCGGCAATGCAGAAGAGCCGGAACAGGCGGGTACTCCGGCCGAAATAATGGGCACAGCGGTTTTTCATGATGACAAAATGGTCGGCATCTTAAACAGTCAGGAAACGCGGATGATGGAAATTCTTCGCGGCAAGTTCAGACAAGGGTTCTATAGTGTCGAAGATCCTGTTATGCCCGGAGTCCAGGTAACTTTGGATATCCGACTGGGCGAACGGCCAAAGCTAACGGCTGAGCTGAATGATGGGCAGGCTTCTTTAGGCGCTGAAGTCTTTATTGAGGCGGAGATTACTAATCTGCCGAGCGGCACCAATTTTGAAATGGAGGAATACCGCCCGATGCTTGAGGAACAGCTGACACGGGCGCTGGAAAAAAGCATTATGAAAATGCTGGATAGAACGCAGGCTATGCAAACAGATGTTGTCGGTTTCGGGTATGTGGCCAGAACAAATTTCCGAACGTACGACGAGTTTATGAAACTCAATTGGCCTGAAATCTATAGTCAGGCTGAATTTCAAGTTAAAGTTAAAACTAAAATTCGGCGGACCGGCCTGATGTGGAAAACGATACCAAACAAGGTTGATTAGCGGAGGAAGTATGGATTATATATCGCTGCTTATTGCGGTTTTGGCCGCCATTCACGCCTATACCTATGCCAAGTGGCTTAAAGAAAATGAAAACAAGGCCGGTGCTTATGGAGTATACGTTCTGATATTAACTGGGTTAACCTTACCGGTATATCGAATTGTTATTCTTAATTGAGAATATAAAAGCCAATTTGTTGACGTGCTTGGCAAGCGGGGACTATAATAAGTAAAACAAATATTTTCTCTGTTAGGTGAGGCTCCTGGATTGAACATATGCCACTGCCCGGAAACGTCGAAAGACGCCAATGGGTATAACAGGTATTACCGGCTTAAGGTTTTACTTAATGTGGCTGAGCATTCTCTACGTCATTCAGTGCCAAAGCTCAACGAGGGGGAAGGTCAAGGGTGCTTTTCGCGCCGTTTGAAAGACCTTCTATTATAGAGGGTCTTTTATTTATTCGTCGAAAGATTTAAGGAACAATAAAAAAGGAGGTGGTTTTATGGATTCCGGGCCTTATCATAGTTTTTATCGCTGCGTAGGGCATTTTGGCCTGCACGGTCATAATATAAACCGCGGACCGGAGTCCGGGGGTGAAGGAGGGGCATAGTATGAACGCTGTTACAGTTCTTGGAGAATATTATTTCAGTTCGCTGCAGGGTAAACCGATTTATGACGCCGATGGCCGAAAGGTCGGCAAAGTAAAAGATATGGCAATGCGATGGGACGGCAACTCGCCGCAGGTGGTTGGTATCAAGTATGCCAGCAAGACCCACGAACTGATCCCTATAGATATGGTTGAAAGATTAAGTGATAAAGGAATAGTATTGACAGGCAATTTTTCGACAGATAAGTGGATTGCCCTCAAAGAAGAAGATATTTACATCAGTAAATGGTTATTGGATAAGCAAATAATCGACCTGCAAGGCTCAAGATTGGTTAGGGTCAATGATATAACGCTGTCCTGGATTGCTCAGGACGAGCGGCGGTTCATGCTGCTTGTAGCTGTTGATATTGGTGTGCGCGGCTTATTCAGGCGGCTAGGGCTGGAATTTTTATTCAAACGCTGGGAAAACCAGCTGCTCGGGTTTGAGAATATTAAACCACTCGAAAAGCGCACCTCAGTGCTGCAGCTTATCCGGGATAAGCAACAGCTTAAGCAGCTTCACCCCGCTGATATCGCTAACATTCTTGAAGAGATGGATTATAAGCGTCGGGCTGATTTTATTAATAATCTTGAAGAGCAGCAGGCAATTGATGCCTTAGCAGAAATGGATCTTGACACCCAGGTCGAAATTATTGAGCAAATGGATGAGCACCGGGCATCCGATATCTTGGAAGAGATGCCGCCGGATGAAGCGGCAGATATCCTTGGCGAGCTTTCGATTGAAAAGTCGCAGGGCTTACTTAACCTGATGGAACAAGAAGATGCCGATGAAGTCCGCGAACTTATGCAATATGAAGAAGATACGGCCGGCGCGCTGATGACTACCGAATATATAAGTTTCTCTGAACGGCTTACTGCTGAGCAGACCATAAATCGCCTGCGCGAATTAGCCCCTGTTGCTGAGACTATTTATTATATATTTGTAACCGATGAGGCCGAGCACCTCCAAGGTGTGCTGTCGCTGCGCGAACTTATTGTAGCGTCTCCCGAAACCTATCTGCATGATATTATGCATACTAAGGTAGTTGCGGTAGAGCATGATGATAACCATCAAAAAGTTGTTGATATCATCAACAAATACAGCCTATTGGCAGTGCCTGTCGTAGATAGTGAAGGCATAATGCTGGGAATTATTACGGTTGACGATATTCTTGATCTTATTATCCCTGAACGCGGCAAAGGCGATGCCCACTTCTGGGTTGCGCTGCGGAAACGCATGGGAAGGGGGCGCTAAGCATGGGTTTTTTAAGCAGCTGGCGCAAGCGCCTCGGACTTTTTCTGGCGGTAATGGGGCCGGGAATTATCACGGCGTTTGCCGATAATGATGCTGGCGGAATTGCGACTTATTCGGCGGCCGGCGCTAAATACGGCTATTCAATGTTGTTTATTATGCTGACAGGGATTGTTTTTCTGACTATTGCTCAGGAGATATCGGCACGGACCGGTGCTGTAACTGGACGGGGTCTGTCGGATTTAATTCGAGAAATGTTCGGCGTAAAATGGACTTTTTTTGCTATGGCTATTTTGATTATTGCCAACCTCGGGACGACCGCATCAGAGTTTTCTGGGATAGCGACAAGTTTTGAAATCTTTGGAATAAGTAAATACATTTCTGTTCCGATTATGGCTGTTTTAATCTGGTGGCTAGTGCTCAAGGCCAGCTATGATAGAATTGAAAAAATCTTCTTAGCCCTGTGCCTTACTTTCTTCAGTTATGTAATAACCGGTATTCTTATTGACCCGCCATGGAATGAAGTGCTTTCGGCAGCCGTCAAACCAACCTTCTCCGGCGATACGGCATTTCTGCTGATGGCAGTTGGGGTAATAGGGACCACAATTACGCCTTGGGGCCAGTTTTACATACAGGCCGCCGTTGTCGATAAAGGTATTACTGCCAAGGACTACAAACTGACGCGGTGGGATGTTTATATAGGATCGTTTTTTACCGGGCTTATTGCCTTTTTTATAATTGTTGCTACTGCTGCCACGCTGTATGGGAACGGCATTACAATTGAAACCGCCCAAGACGCGGCCTATGCGCTGGAGCCGCTGGCCGGTAAGTATGCTAGTATGTTATTCGGCTTCGGGCTTTTAGGGGCATCAATGCTGGCTGCGTTTATTCTTCCGTTGAGCACTGCTTATGCGGTATGCGAGGCGTTAGGATTTGAGCACGGCATCAATAAGACATATGAGGAAGCTCCGGTGTTTTTTGGTCTATACACTGTGCTTATTGCGCTAGGCGCCGGAATGGTGCTATGGCCGGGCTTGTCACTCTACGCTGTTATGTTAGTTTCACAGGTAATAAACGGCATCTTACTACCACCCATCCTCATATTTATGGTACTCATTGCCAGTGATAAGAATATTATGGGCGAATATGCCAACTCTAAGGCGTACAACACGCTGGTATGGATGATTACGTTGATTCTAATTGCTTTGACGCTCCTTTTGCTGTTTTCGACAATAGCACCCGAGGCAGTCAGTTCCTTGTTCTGATAATAAGACCGCAAAGCACGTAAGGTTTCGCAAGCTAACAGCAGCCTTTGTGTTTTGCGGTTTTTTTTGCGGGACAGTTCCCTTAATTGCCCAAAAAATGTAAAAGATAGGCAGGATACTGGTGATTATTGTCAAATTTAACCTAAGTGATAAAGTGAGACTTGCTTCGGGTAGAGTTTTAGTTCTATCTGAAGCTTAGCCGAACTTACCCAGGGACTTAGATGCTATTAACTTCTATTGCGAAGGGGAGTCTAGTAGCGTCTTGTCATCGGATAAATGGAATTGTATGTGGAGGAAAAGCAATGAAAAACCTAGCCAGCTTGCAAAAATGTATCGTTGAAGCTGAGGCTCGCTTTTTTAAAATGTTTGCAATTATGCAAAATCCCGCCTGCATTATATCTTTACCGGAGGAAAAAGTTGTTAATGCTAACTACCGCTTTATCCAGACATTTCGCTATAGTTTAAATGAGCTGCTCGACAAAACGCTGGAAGAACTGCAAATATTGGACAATAGAAAGCAATATGCCGAGGCCAAGCGGCGGATCATGGCCCAGGGGTATTTGCGGGAATATGTCAGCAGCCTTAGGAGTAGTCAAGGTCATGTACTTACCGCACGCTTATTTGTCGATTATATTGTTATCAAAGGTCGGAAGTTTCTGTTGCTGCAATTAGCAAATGTTGGTGAGCAGCAGGCGGTAGATACAACCCAGCCGCAAATTGCCAGCCTCTTGGAGCAAATGAATGATGGCTATATCAAATTAGACCGGAGTTTAAATATCCTAAATATAAATAAAGAAAGTGAAAGAATGCTAGGTAGACCGCGGGAGGAGCTAATTGGCAAAAATATTGCCGTTGAATTTCCCCTTGAGCCTCATTCGCAAATTTGTAAAGCGGCAATTAAAGCAAGAACTGAGAATGTTAATACTGTCGTTGAAGATTATCTTCCCACTATCGGTAAATGGGCAGAGACTCGTTTCTATCCTTCTGCCGATAGCATAGCAGTGTTTTTTCGCGATATTAATGATCGAAAAAAGGAAGAAGCCAAGCTTAGGCGCAGTCGTCAACAGTTTAAAACCCTTGTTGAAAACTCGCTGGACGTCATCGTACGACTGGATCGTAAGTATCGTTTTGTTTACGTCAGCCCTGCTATCAAGCTCTTGACAGACATCCCCGAAGACTATTTAGCCGGCAAGACATGGGATGATTTTAATATCGCTCGCGAATACTCGGAGAACTTTCGTAAACATTGCAATCAGGTTTTCTCTACGGGTAAGGGCGAGGTATTTGAAACGGAAATACCCACTATTCGCGGTATTCGCCAATGTCATATCCATGCGGCGCCGGAGTTTAGTGACGATGGCAGTATTGAGTATGTATTAGCAATTATCCGAGATGTGACTGAAATAAAACAGATGGAAAAAGAAATGGCCCGGCTTGATCGACTTAACTTGGTAGGTGAGATGGCAGCCAGCATTGGGCATGAGGTCCGAAATCCGATGACAACTGTGCGCGGTTTCTTGCAAATGTTAAGCACAAAACCAGATTTGGATAAATATCGCGGCTTTTTCAGCTTAATGATTGAGGAGCTTGATCGTGCCAATTCGATAATAACCGAGTATCTTTCCTTGGCGAAAAACAAAGCAATTGATGCCAAGATGGCCAATCTGAACCGAGTAATTCGAACTGTTCTGCCGCTCATGGAGGCTGATGCCCTGCGGATGAATAAAAGTATCATCGCCAATTTCGCCGACGTGCCGGATTTATTGCTGGATGAAAAAGAAATCCGCCAGTGCGTTTTAAACCTTGTCCGCAACGGGCTTGAGGCTATGTCCGAGGGCGGAACGATAACGATTAGCACCTATCGCGAAGAAGAGGCAGTTGTACTGGCAATTAAAGATGAGGGCTCTGGTATTTCACCGGAAATGTTAGATAAGCTGGGAACCCCTTTTTTGACGACGAAAGATACCGGTACCGGTCTCGGGCTGCCGGTATGCTATAGTATCGCCAAACGGCATAACGCCCATATTTCAGTGGAAACTGGTAAAAGCGGGACGACTTTCTTCATCCGCTTCTGTCACGGGGGCGGTTCTCCTGACACAAACATAACCTCTACTACAAGTGACGTAAATTTTCCATAGATTTGAGATATATTGGAGCAAGGAAATGCAGCGCAAAAAGGGAGGAATCGGACTAGCTGCAGCGAATATTTACTGGTACGACAACCATAGGAGGTTAATCAAATGGATATATTGGAAAAAGAGCTTGAACAACCGCAACTTAAAAATAAAGAAAACTGGGAAGGGTTTATCAAAACGCAAGTACTGGATTTTCTTATCGGACATAATCTCCAGGCAATAACAGTAGATGACGGAGCAGGCAAAAAAGGGGTAATAAAACGCACATCAAGCGGTGATTACAAAGTTCAGATTACTTCCAACGAAACCTTGTAATTCGAAATTTGCGGGTTCGCCACTGCGCGGACCCTTTTAAATTCAAAACAGCTATGAGAACAAAGGGAAGCAGCGATGTGTCAGTAGAACCGTCCTCGTGACACCAGTGACAGTATGCAAATTAGAAAGGTGAGTATATGTTTAAAAGGTTGGTTATTACAGCAGTATTTTTTTGTCTGCTGATTGTCGGGCCGCAGGCCGAAGCTGAGACGGTGCTTTTTATACCTATTGATGATCGGCCGGTTAGCCTTGAATATGCCGTAGATACTGTTAAAGCGGCCAATCTGGAGATATTGACGCCTCCGGTTGAATATTTGGCAGGACGCAATCGCAAAGGCGATGCCGATAAACTCTGGCAATGGCTTAACGATCATGCTAAGCAGGCAGATGCTATTGTTGTGTCGGCCGACTCGCTTATTTACGGTGGTCTTGTTGATTCGCGAACACATGATTATGCCCAATATCTTCTTGAAGAGCGGCTTAAACGCTTTGAAAAGTTAAAAGTTGACAATCCTGGTATAAGGCTCTATGTATTTAACACCATTATGCGTACGCCGCAAGCCAGTTCGGGCGGTGTTGAGCCCTGGTATTACGAGAAATATGGTCCAGATATTTTCTTAATAACAGCTCTCCGCGATAAAGCCGAGCTTAAAGGTTTATCCGCTCAAGAAGAGAAAAGGCTGGAAGCGGCGGTCGCCGCAGTGCCTCAGGACTTGATGGCTGACTGGATGAGTCGTCGTGATAAGAACTTTAAAATCAACGCCGGGCTTATTGAATTGGCCAAAAAGGGTCACTTAAACTATCTGCTTATCGGCCGCGACGATACTGCGCCGTATTCTCAATCCCATAAAGAAGGATTGGCGATAACCAAGCTTGCAGATGGGCTGCCGACCAGCAAGTTTACGTCATTCCCAGGCGCCGATCAACTAGGCATGATAATGCTGGCGCGCGCCTATAACGATCTTAATTGGAAAATTCCCATCGTGCAGGTGGATTATGCGTTAGGAGCAGGCGGGACCACTGTACCGAGTTATGAAGACCAGCCTGCCGCTAAGACGATAAACGATCACATTATTGCCGCAGGCGGCATTATAATGCCGAAGCCGCAGAAACCCGACATGATACTGGCGGTAAATACTCCAATCAATGGCGTGACGCGTGAAGCGGAATCAATTGATAATATTGCGTGGGCCTCCTATGCCACCCGCCGGTTTGCTGAGAAGGTTTCCGGGCATGTCGACGATGGTAAAACAGTAGCAGTTGCTGATATTGCCTTTGCTAACGGCGCTGATAATGCACTTATGCGCGAACTGGCCGACCGTAAGCTGTTAGGCAGTTTGAGTTCCTACTCTGGCTGGAATACTGCCAGCAACACCTTGGGCTATGCTATCGGCCAGGGTATGATGGCTAGGGCCATGTCGGACGATGACCGCAAGCACTTGCTCGCTGTGCGTTATCTGGACGACTGGGCCTATCAAGCTAATATCCGCGGCCAGTTATATCAGGAGGTTATTTACCCTAATAACGGCAATTTGATGTATCTCAATGAGCTTGAACCGCTGGTTACAGAAAAGGCCAGCGAGAAGATTAAACTGTTCGCCGAGCGCAATCTTGAAGATTTGCCGACCAGTCAACTCAAAGTTCACTTTCCTTGGAACAGAATGTTTGAAATAACAATAAAGACAAAAGAATAATAACTAAGCCCTGCCGATTTTTTAATTTCGGCAGGGCTGTTATATTTATTTGCAGGGTAAGCGCTTTTTTATATGAATAGGTAAAATAGGCAAGGAACTTCTACCCGGCGCTCAATGCTGAAAGCAGCATATGGGCACCGCTTTCGTTAGTGGCAACAGGAATGTTGTGAACATCACAGACACGCAGCAGTGCAGTAATATCGGGTTCATGAGGCTGCGACGTCAGTGGATCTCGTAAGAAAATAACGATATCAACCTCTTGAGCGGCAATCCGGGCGCCAATCTGCAGGTCGCCGCCGAGTGGACCTGATAAATAGGGAGTAACATTAAGCGGAGTATTCTCATTAATAATGCGGCCGGTAGTTGCGGTAGCAATAAGATTATGCAGACTTAGAATATCAAGATGGTTTTGAACAAAAGTCAGCATCTCTTGTTTCTTACGATCATGCGCAATAAGAGCAATTGTTCTCATAGGATCACCTCTGACTGAATTTTCATTCTAATCTTAGTGTATAGTTAAACTGCTAAATAAACAAGCCCGGCATGTGGAGTGCCGGGCTTGCCGGAGATGATTAAGTGGGCAGCGAGTTTTTACAAGGGAAGTTCTTTTTAGGGTTGTCGTTCTTGAGTGCGGGCGGTTCTGGATTGTTTTCATTGACTTTACTGCGCTTGTCCTTTGGCACACAATCACCTCCCGAAGTTAGTCTGCCCTGTGTTTTCAAAGCCATACGTGAAAACGTGGTCAAGAGTAGAAGCTTATACTTAGCGGACTTATTTTGCCATATTTATTTGTAGGGTTTATGATTTGCAGTGCCGAATTTAATAATCTTAAAGAATGAATTTTGTGGGGACGGAGTTGGATAAGATGCGGTTTCTTCATACCTCAGACTGGCACTTGGGTCGAATCTTTCATGGCGTTCATTTAACGTCAGACCAGGCCCATGTCCTAGATCAATTCTATTATTTAGTACGCGATGCCAAACCCGACGCTGTGGTTATTGCCGGCGATATTTATGATCGCGCCGTACCGCCGACAGAAGCCGTCAATCTCCTGGATGACACACTATCGCGACTGCTTTTGGACTTGAAAGTCCCGGTTATAGCTATTGCCGGAAATCACGATAGCCCCGAGCGATTAGGGTTTGGCAACCGGCTGCTTTCCCGTCAGGG